>JAFTZZ010000239.1 GCA_017460905.1 Acidaminococcaceae bacterium
AGCGTTGGAAGTGGTGATCGGGCACGACGTGGTCAACTTCCGGGAAAGCAGCATCCGGCTGACCGTACTGGTCATTATCGTGGCAGTGGTGTTTTACATAGGCAGGAAAAAGCTGTTTAAAGATGAGAAGGCGCACGGTGCAGTGAAGGCATTGCATGATAATGAAGAGGAAAAATAACACATTAATTAAAAATGCCCTGACTCTGATATAACATCAGGATCAGGACATTTTTATAACTACAGTTTTTCCGCCAGATCGGGGAACACGCTCAGGGAACGTTTCAGGATGCCGTGGGTGTAAGCGATGCACAATCCGTAGTTGGTCATGGGGACATGCTGGTCAGCGGCGCAACGGTAACGGTACTGCATTTCCTGTTCGTTCAGCATGCAGCCGCCGCAGTGGATGATCAGCCGGTAAGGCGACAGGTCTGTGGGAAATTCCGTGCCGCTGGTCCAGGCCATTGCGAATTCTTTGCCGGTAAACTCACGGATCCATTTGGGCAGTTTTTCCGTGCCGATATCGCCGCACTGCCGGTGATGGGTGCAGCCTTCTGAAATCAGGATGCGGTCGCCGTCCTTCAGGTCTTTCAGCGCCGCCACACCGAGGACCGCCTGTTCCAGATTGCCCTTGTGGCGCGCCATTAAAATGGAAAAAGAGGTCAGCTTGATTTCCTGTGGGACTGCCTGATTCACTTTACCGAAAGCCTGGCTGTCGGTGATGACCATGACCGGCGGCGTTTTCAGATTTTCCAGCGCCTGCGTTACGTTGTTTTCCTGTGTGACGATGGCAGACGCACCCGTGTCGATGATGTCCCGGATCGTCTGCTGCTGGGGCAGGATCAGGCGTCCTTTGGGGGCGGCGCTGTCGATGGGGGTCACCAGCAAAACGGTATCGCCGGCTTGAACCAGGTCGGTGCAGATGGGGAAGGGCGCTTTTTTCTGCGGTACGATATGTGCCAGCAGTTCTTTCAGTTCATGGATGTGTTTCCCCGTCGTGGCGCTGACAGTAATCTGCGGTATGGAAGCGGGAAGGTCTTTTGCCGAATCGGCTTTTCCGTTTGATATGGCAGAAATATTGGCAGACTGTTCTGTTCCTTCCGCCAGATCGGCTTTTGTAAATACAATGACACAGGCTAATTCCTTATCCTGTATGCGCTGCAGCAGCTTCCGGTCTTCGTCAGTGATACCGGTGCTGCTGTCGATGACCACAATCGCGATGTCGGTTTTGTTTAACATCTGCAGCGATTTCTGCACCCGCAGCGTGCCCAGCTTGCCGGTGTCGTCGATGCCGGCGGTGTCCATCATTAAAACCGGGCCCAGGGGCAGCAGTTCCATGGCCTTTAATACCGGGTCGGTAGTGGTGCCCGGCACGTCGGCTACAACGGCCAGCTTCTGTCCCGTCAGCGCGTTGATGAGGCTGGATTTCCCCGCGTTGCGGCGGCCGAATAACCCGATATGGATGCGTTCTCCGGACGGGGTGGCGTTCAGATTGCTCATAGGTTTCTCCTGTTCTGTTGACTTGCATAATTTTTAAAGGTAATGTATAGTATATGAGATTATTATAGCATAGGTTGGTAAATCGGCAATGCATTCCCCAGGCAAACCTGACGGCAGAAAACTGAAAATTTTGATCCTGTCGGCTCCCATTGGCAGCGGTCACCGGATGGCGGCCAACGCGCTGGAAGAAGCCCTGTCGCGTCTGGAAAACGTGGAAACGGTGCAGGGGAATGTGTTTGATTTCTTTCCGTCTGCGCTGGGACGGCTCTTCTTGAACAGCTACGCCAAGGTTCTGAAGCTTTGCCCGGGACTGTATGCGCTGTCCTATCGCTGGGGCAATCGGAACAGCGGCTCCCTGTGGATGCGCAATTGCATCAATTCGCTTCTGTTGAAGCTGGGCAGACCGTTTATCGAATCGGTACAGCCGGATATCGTATTCAGCACCCATGCTACGCCAACAGGTATTTTGTCATTGTACAAGGAAAAGTATGCTCCGGACATGTGGCTGGGGGTTGTGGTGACGGATTTTACCGTCCACCGCTGGCTGCTTTGCCCGGGTGTCAATGCCTATTTTCTGGCTGACAGCAAGCTGTTTCCGCAGGTGCAGGCGGTTGTAAAGGAACATACTGACCTTTATGACTGCGGCATTCCCATTCGCAGGGTCTTTGCCTTACAGGCGGATACAGTAACAGCCAGAAAAAAAGCGCGCGAACAGTTCGGCTGGAACGCAGACGCCTTTGTCTGCCTGCTGGCGGGCGGGGGCGGCGGCATGCTGCCTATGGAATCCCTGCTGCGTGCTGTGATACGTGACTGCGATACAGATGGCGCTGCAGCAGCAGCGAAAGAAGCAACAAATTCCCAAGCCGTTCCGCCGTTGCCGAAGCTTCACGTAATTGCGGTAACGGGGCATAACGAAACATTGCGTAAAAAGTTACATGTGCTGAACGAAACGCTTTCGGATTCCCGGCTGGCGGTACTTGGATTTACCGATTCCATGCCGCAGCTGATGCAGGCGGCGGATATAATCGTTACCAAGGCGGGCGGGGTGTCTCTGGCAGAGTGCCTTGCCTGCGGGACGGAATTTGTGATTTATGATCCGCTGCCCGGGCAGGAACAGGCCAACACTGCTTTTGTGCAGAAGGAATACGGAATCAAGGCGGCGGCAGATACGCAGGAACTGGCAATGCTGCTGCGGCAGGCGGCAGAGGCTCCTCTTGAAGAACGGCTGCAAAAGCAGGAGCAGCGCCGGCGAACCTTCGGGCGTGCGGACGCGGCGGAAAAGATAGCGGCTTTGCTGCGATGACAGGGCGGCGCCTGTGTTTGTCCTGCCTTTCGCTTACAAATTTTTGGAATTCACATTTAGTTAACATATTTTAAATGTAGAAAAATGAAAAACGCATTGACTTTCCATAGGACAGTATGCTATGAATAGTAGTAACGCTGACTTGCAAAATAATAATATATATTTTGATATTGACAAATGGCGATGAGCCGCTAAAATATATATCTGTGTGTTGTTAGCACGTTTTATCTTGAAAACTTAACAGGGCTGAAAAGCGCACCCAAATAATCAGGAAACGAGGCGGATTTATGGAAGAGTTTTACTGGGCTGCACTGGGAGCTGCCAAAGGGATTGATACGGCGCAACTGCTGGCGCTGGTTCAGGTTTTTGGCAGCGCACAGAATGTATGGGAGACGGGGGAAGCGGAGCTTCTGGCGACAGGAGCCGTGTCTCCGAAAGGTATGGCGCGGTTTGCGGAAAGCCGGAAGCTGATGCCGGATTTTCCGGAGAAGCTGCGGGAACAGTGTGAACGGCTGCATATCACGGTCGTTCCAATCGTGTCTCCGTTATATCCGGAACGGCTGAAGCGTATCCTGCGCCCGCCGGTTGTTTTATATGTAAAAGGCATGCTGCCGGACTGCCGTTACAGCGTCGGCATGGTCGGTTCCCGGCTGGCAGACGCCTACGGGCTGAAGGCGGCGGTGACTTTCGGGGAGGCGCTGGCCAGGGCAGGCGTTGTGGTTGTCAGCGGCGGCGCCAGGGGTATTGACACGGCATCTCATCAGGGAGCGCTGCAGGGTGACGGTAAGACCGTCGCAGTGCTGGGATGCGGTGTGGATATCGCGTATCCGCACGTTAACCGGAAGCTGTTCGCGGAAATTGCGGAAAACGGGGCAATCCTTTCCGAATATCCGCCCGGCACGGAACCGAAGCCGTATTACTTTCCCGAAAGGAACCGGATCATCAGCGGTATCAGCCAGGGCATTATCCTGGTACAGGCTGCAGCCCGCAGCGGCGCCCTGATTACGGCAGAGTTTGCCCTGGACGAAGGACGGGAACTCTTCTGTATCCCCGGCAATATCTTTTCGGATAAAAGCGCCGGGCCTCACAAACTGATCCGGGATGGCGCCCGTCTTGCGGATTCCCCGCAGGAAGTGCTGCAGGCGCTGTTTCCGGAGTTATGCGGCAGCGCTCACTCCAACCTGTTTTCGGGCATGGAAGATACAACGCCGATCGCCGCCTGTTCGGAGCCTCAGCGCCGGGTGCTGGACATGCTGACCCAGGGTCCGCTGACACTGGATCAGCTGGTTACAGTCACCGGCTGGCAGGTGGCCGATGTAAGCGTCATCCTGCTGGAGCTGCAGCTGAAGGGCTTTGTGCAGATGGACGCGGCGCAGCGCTATATCCAAATTTAACTCATACTCATACTTACAATCCAATTCAAATATTATGGAGGATATATGGCAAAGAATCTGATTATCGTCGAATCACCGACCAAATCAAAGACCATTACGAAATTCTTAGGCAAGAATTATGCGGTGAAGGCGTCCATGGGACATCTCCGCGATCTGCCGAAAAGTACGCTGGGCTTGTATGTGGAGCATAATTTTACGCCTAAATACATCAATATCCGCGGCAAGGGCGACCTGATCCGGGAACTGAAGGCGGAAGCTGCCAAGGCGGATAAAGTCTATCTGGCAACTGACCCTGACCGGGAAGGGGAAGCAATCAGCTGGCACCTGGCCCATATCCTGGGCCTGGATGAAAACGCCCCCTGCCGGATTGAATTTCATGAAATCACGTCTAATGCGGTCAAGGACGCCTTAAAGCACCCGCGGACGATCAATACGGCAATGGTGGATGCGCAGCAGACCCGCCGCATCATCGACCGCCTGGTAGGCTATAAGCTGAGCCCGCTGCTGTGGCGCAAGGTCCGCAAGGGACTCAGTGCCGGACGCGTGCAGTCTGTGGCGGTAAAGATTATCGCGGACCGCGATAAGGCCATTGCCGAATTTGTGCCGGAAGAATTCTGGACGCTCAAGGTCAAGCTGCGCAAAGATGTAAAAGAGCCGTTGTTTGAAGCCGAGGTCGTCAAAAAGGCCGGCAACAAACTGGAAATGCATAATGCCCAGGAAGCGCTGGCGGCAGAAACGGATCTGAAAGATGCAGCGTACAAAGTAGAAGCGGCATTCCGCAAGACGGTGACCCGTAAGGCCCTTCCGCCGTTTACTACCAGCACGCTGCAGCAGGAGGCTGCCCATAAGCTGAACTTTACGACCCGCCGTACCATGATGGTAGCGCAGCAGCTGTATGAAGGCGTGAATATCGGTAAAAGCTCTGCGGGCCTGATCACCTATATGAGAACGGACTCCACCCGTCTGGCTGCGGAGGCGGTAGCTTCCGTCCGCGAACTGACGGTGCAGCTTTTCGGCAGTGAATACTGCCCGGAAAAGCCAAATGTATTCAGCAATAAAAACAATGCCCAGGACGCCCATGAAGCAATCCGTCCTACCTCCATCACCCGGATGCCGTCCGAAGTGGAAGCCCATCTGACCAAGGATCAGTACCGCCTGTACAAGCTGATCTGGGAGCGCACGGTAGCCAGCCAGATGACACCGGCTGTGTATGAACAGACGACGCTGACCATTTCCGCCGACGCGTACGAACTGAAAGCGACCGGCTCCGTCCTGACCTTTGATGGGCATTTGCGGCTGGCGGATAAAAAAGAGATGAGCGAAGAGAAGCTGACTGCGGTTCCCTATATCGCTTCCGGCACGGTTCTTACCCTGCACAAGGTGATGCCTGCCGAGCAGCATTTTACGGAGGCGCCGCCTCATTATACGGAGGCTTCGCTGGTCAAAAAGATGGAAGATGAAGGCATCGGCCGTCCGTCTACCTATTCCCCGATCATCCAGACCATCCGGACCCGCGGCTATGTGGCCAGGGACGGCAAGAAGCTGGTGGCTACGGAGCTGGGCGTCAAGGTAGTGGATATGCTGACCGGCCATTTCGGCGACATCATCAACATCCCGTATTCCGCCCGCATGGAAGACGAGCTGGATGCCATCGCGGCCCATCAGGCGGAAAAGGAAAAGACGCTTGCGGACTTTTACAGGCCTTTCGAGGAACTGCTGGAAGAAGCGGACAAGGTGATTCCCAAGGATCCGCCGCCGCTGGAGCTGAGCGGTGAGAAATGCGAACTGTGCGGCAAGGATATGGTCATCCGCGAAGGCCGGTTTGGTAAATTCCAGGCCTGCTCCGGTTTCCCGCAGTGCCATAACACAAAGCCGCTGCTGGTAAAGATTGGTGTTCCCTGTCCTCATTGCGGCGGCGAAATGACGCAGCGGCGGACAAAGACCGGCCGTGTATTTTACGGCTGCGCGAACTATCCTGCCTGTGAGTTTACTTCCTGGGATAAGCCGACGACGCAGCCCTGTCCGGTCTGTGGAAAGCAGCTGCTGGAACGCACCGAAGGCAATGGCAGGGTGAAGTATTTCTGCTCCGATCCGGAGTGTGAAAACGCTGCGCCGAAGCGCGTTGGCCGGAAGAAGAAGGTCACAACGGCTTCGCTGTTGGAAAACGCAGAGACAGAGGATAAGCCAAAAAAGAAAACAAGAAAGAAAGCGGCGAAGAAGACAAAAGCCAAAAAAACAGCTAAAAGAAAAGTCTAAAAAGATTCACAATCTCAAGTTGCATTTTGTTTTATAATATAACCGAACAGTCGTAATACTACTACAGGAGGATGATACATATCCTCCTGTTTTTATGGAGAATATGTGATGACAGAAAGTATGGAGATAAAACAGCCGGTGCATATTATCGGCGCGGGGCTGGCCGGCAGCGAGGCGGCGTGGCAGATCGTCCGCCGGGGCATTCCCGTAGTTTTGCACGAGATGCGTCCGGGAAAGACAAGCCCGGCCCATAAAACGGAATATTTTGCGGAGCTTGTGTGCAGCAATTCCTTTCGCGCGGGCAATGTGGAAAATGCGGTGGGGCTGCTGAAGGAAGAGATGCGTCGTCTGGATTCCGCTATCATGAAGGCAGCGGATGCGAACCAGGTTCCGGCAGGCGGCGCCCTGGCCGTGGACAGGGAGGCCTTCGCCCGGGAAGTGACGCGTTTTATCCGGACCAATCCGCTGGTTACGGTGATCGAAGAAGAGGTTACCAGGCCGGAGGAACTGGAAGGGCTGGTGATCTTTGCCAGCGGCCCGCTGACTTCTCCCGCATTGAGCGCAGCGATACAGCGCCTGATCAAGGCGGAGTATCTGCATTTTTTTGACGCTGCTGCGCCAATCGTAGAAGGGGATTCCCTCAATTATGATGTAATCTACCGCGCGTCCCGTTACGATAAAGGGGAAGCGGCATACCTGAACTGCCCGTTTTATTCCAGGGAAGCGTATGTTGCCTTCTATGAGGCGTTGAAGAATGCGGAAACCGCCGAGATCAAGGATTTTGAGCATAACGTGTTCGAAGGCTGTATGCCGATAGAAGAAATGGCCTACCGCGGCGAGGATACCATGCGCTTCGGCCCGCTGAAGCCCATCGGCCTCCGTGACCCCCGCAATGGCAGGGAGGCGTATGCGGTCGTGCAGCTGCGGCAGGACAATGCAGCCGGTACGCTGTACAATCTGGTCGGTTTCCAGACCCATCTGAAATGGCCGGAGCAGAAGCGTGTGTTCCGTATGATCCCCGGTCTGGAGAATGCGGAATTTGTGCGTTTTGGCGTCATGCATAAGAATACCTATCTGAATTCGCCGCAGCTGCTGAATGCGGATTTCCGTCTGCGTAACAATCCGAAGTATTTCTTCGCCGGACAGATGACAGGGGTAGAGGGGTATGTGGAAT
>JAFTZZ010000022.1 GCA_017460905.1 Acidaminococcaceae bacterium
GAGCGATTTTAGAGGAACAGGCAGTTCAGTTCTTGCGGAACGTAATATGCTTGTAACTTATGAACGTAAATTCTGATAACGCGTGACATATGATTTCATAATTTGCTTCTGCAGACTGCTTTTTTAACACTCCCGGCCTGCAGAAGCTTTCTTAATAGTTAATATAATGTGAGTCGAATCGAAGATTACGGACTTATACGGGTCAAAAGGATATACAGGTGAGAAAAATGATAAAAAGGATAACCTGCATCATTTTGATGTTGCTGGTGGGAGTGTTCCTGCTGGCAGGCTGTTCGCCTTCTGCGCAAAATAATAACGGACCGGAAGGTTTCGTAAAGAAAACAAAAGGACAATATACGGTAAAGGACGCGAGAGGGAAGGAACTGGTATTTAAACAGAAACCGGAACGCATCGTCAGCGGCTTTGTCTTTGCTGATGAAGTCGTTTTGGGGCTGGTCGATCACAAAAGGATTGCCGGTATGGATAAATGGGTGCATGATGCAGAGCTTTCCAGCGCGGCTGATGAAGCTGCTGATGTAAAGACCGTAATTGAAATGAATACGGAATCCATTGCCGCCGTGCATCCCGATTTGGTCCTTATGCCAAATACCGTTCGTCCAGAATTGATAGATGCGCTGGAAGATATGAAGATTAAAGTCTATATTTATCAAAACGCCCGCTTACTGCGGGATATTGAAGGGATGATTGCTTCCATTGCCGCGGCTGTCGGGGAGCAGGATAGAGGGAAAGAACTGATAACAGGGTTTAAAAATGACATGGAAGCTGTAAAAAACATGAAAAAGCCGGGAAATCCGAAAGAAAAGGCATTGCTTTTCCTGCGTTTTGGAGCCATTGGAGGGGAAGGTACTATTTATCATGACGTTTTAACGACTATGGGATTTTATGACTGTTATAATGAGGTTCGCAAGGTCAGTGCGATTGCAAGGAATACTTCCAGTATCCTTTCTAAAGAAGAGGTCGTCAAGGCAAACCCGGATTTGTTCCTGATGGCGCTGTGGACGCAAGGACAGGCTTATAAAGACAGCTATGCACAGCTGCAGGAGATTTATGATGATCCGGCCTATGTTACAGTAAACGCGGTAAAAAATAAAAGAGCGTTCATTTTCCCGCAGCGATATGTGAATTGCCTGTCTCATCACGCAGGAAAGAATATGCTTGAACTGGCAAAGATTTTAGAGAAACGGGATAAATGAAATGATTCGGAATTCTTATAATAAAAAAATCATACACTGCAACCTGATGCAGGCATTTGTTTCTACAGCGCATAACGAAAACGCGGCTGTAGTGATCCATAATACCCGCTCCTGTTCAAGTATTGCGTTAAGAGCCTATTTCGGGCTGCGTGAACGCGCTTCCGGAGCCGACACAGTTAAATTAGGGTCTGGCAATAATTTGTTCTGTACTGCTTTAACAGATAAAGATGCTGTCTTCGGCGGGGGCGAGAAACTGGAACAGTGTTTGCTGGATATATGCAGGGTGCGGAACCCGGAGTATATACTGGTGGCATGCGGGTGTGTTCCGGGGGTAGTGGGGGATGATACGGAAGCAATCTGCTAAACCGTGTGTGAAAAAACAGGAGTGCCGATCTTATTGCTGCCGGGTGCGGGGTTTATGGTTCCGGGGCTGCTGGATATGGTTTTGGCCGCAACGGATTTATTATGTAAAGAATTTACGTATCCATTGGCAGGACAAGTAAAAAGAAGAGATGATACTGCTGTTGTCATAGGGTTGAGCAATTATTATATTTCCCGCTCTGTATTTGAAGAACTCAGGGAATCGTTAACCGATTTGGGAATTTCTGTTATTTATTGTCCGCCGGTCGGAGAAACAAAAAAGGAATATCAGGAAATGGCTTCGGCTTCACTGGCGATATCCCTGTGTATGGGTGTAGTGCAAAAAGAAGCAGGCAGAAAGCTTGCGGAAGAATTTGCCGGAAAGTTGCAGATTCCGTTGCTGGATATGAATGCCAGCTATGAGCCTGCCGATACTGTAAAAATATTGCGGATTGCGGGTGAGAAGCACAAGCTGGGAAATGATTATGATAAAAAAGTTGATGAAAAAATTAAAATGTTTGAACAGGAAAGACAAAAAGCTGCAGCGATTCTCCATGGCAGAAGCTGTCTGATTGCTGCCGGGCTTCCGTTCCGTTTCTTTATGCCATTGGGAACGATTCGTTTTTTGGAAAGCCTTGGTTTGTCTGTTACAGGTTTTTTACTGCCGGAAACCGCAACGGCTGCCAAAGAAAATGAAGCGGATGCCTTTATTAAAGAACATAACCTGAAGATGCGCTGCTTCCGACAGGATTCAGTGAAAGAATCGGATGCGGATATTTTAGTTACTGCGATGCCGTTACAAACTACGTTGAAGCAATTTGTGTTTCAGTCGCAGCATTTTAGCCTTGAAGGCTGGTGCAGAGAAATTCACCGGTTAACAGGACTGATTTCGGGGTAATGGGAGAGGCAAATGCGAAACTCAGAATTATGGAAATGGCGTCCTACAGAAGAACTGTCTGCTATGGCTGGCGCAGCCTCTTTTTTTCTCTCAATAAAAGAGGCCAAAGTAATCCTTGATTCACCCATGTGGTGTTCGTCAATCACGGAATTGCGTCTGCGCGGCGCAGGTATTTCCTGTGACCGGTTGTACAGCCTGTTTATCGAAGACGAAGATTTAATTTTCGGTTGCAAAAAAAAGCTGCTTCAGGCTTTGTGTGAAGCAGCAGTTAATACTGAAGACCGGATAGTATGTGTTGCGGTAAACTGCGGTCCGGCTTTGGTAGGTGATGATATTGAAGGGATCTGTTCCTCGGAAATCGGAAGCGTTCCTGTAGCGGTGGCGGATGCCGGCGGTTTTACAGGGGAGTTTGACGATGGATACGCAAAAGCGCTTATGGCAGTGCTGAAACTGATAAAATACCGGCCCGGCCAAACAGCAAAACATACTGTAAATATTTTAGGCTTCTCGCCTGTAGAGCGGCATGCGGCCGGATTATTGCAGGAATTGGTAAGAATACTTGCCATTTGCGGAATTAAAGTCAATTTGGTAATTGGTGAAATGGGGCAGTCCGTTGACGCGCTGCCAGATATCGGAAGAGCAGAATATAATATTGTGCTGAATAAAACACGGGCTCTTGAAGCGGCTGAATGGCTGAAGCAGGCGCTCGGGCAGCCGTTTGTTTGTGCGGGTGTGCCTTATGGCGTACAGGGATGCCGGGAATGGATTGATAACATTGCTTCTTTGATGGGAATACGGGTTCCAGAACAGGTTGAAACAGAATTAAAAGAATTACAGAAAGAAATATTTAAATCTAAAATCCAGCATTTTCGGCAAGGAATCAATATTGAAAGATGTATTCTTTCAGGAAGCCCTGACAGAATTCTGCCGATTGCGAAAGCGGTGCGGGAAGAATGGAAAAAAATTCCAGTATATGTCAACATATATGACAGGGAAGAAGCTCATGGATTTTATCATTGGGATTTTCAGGTTAAACTGCCCAAATTGAAAAAAGGCGAATTGCAGATAGTGATTGGTACAGAAATGGACCGGATTATCCTGGGGGAATTTGAAAAAACAATCTTTGTTTCAACAGATGATATTACTGATACGCTTCGAACAGCAAAGGAAACGTTTGCAGGAATCAGGGGATGGGCTGTTTTTATGGAGAAGATATTCTCGCAATACCGACAATTAACCCTTATATTCTCTTCGGGAAATGCTTCTTCAGCCACAGGAACAGTACCGGAATCACAAACAGGGTGAATACCGTAGACGTGATCATGCCGCCGATGATGACCCAGGCCATGCTGACGCGGGTCTCGGAACCTTCAGAAAGACTCAGGGCGGTGGGGAGCATGCCGACCACCATGGTGATGGCGGTCATGAAAATCGGTTTCAGGCGGACCTTGCCGGCTTCCACAACGGCTTCCAGCGGGGAGATGCCTTCCTGGATCCGCGTCAGGGTGTAATCCAGCAGCAGGGTGCCATTTTTCGCGACCAGGCCGTCCATGACCAGAATACCGATGAGGGAATACAGGTTGATCGTATTGTTGGTGAACAGCAGGAAAAAGATAGATCCGATGATGCCAAGAGGCAGTGAAAACATGCGGATGAACGGAGTGAATACGGATTCGTACAGCACTGCCAGCAGCAAGTAAATCAATAACAGGGACATGGACAGGGCCATGATCATTTCCTTAAAGGAGGCGTTCATGGTGGCAGTTTGTCCGGAGAATTCATAGCGGCAGCGTAAGTTGGCCGCTTTTAATTTTTGTTCTATATCCAGCTTTACTTCGTTCAGCGGACGGTCGGTCAGGTTGCCCTGCACGTTGATGAAGCGTTCCTTGTTCAGGCGGCGGATGGTGGTGGGACCGACGGTTTCCTTGATTTCCGCAATATCACCCAGATACACGCTGCCGCTGCGGGCGGGAACGGGAATGGATTTCAGTTCGTCCATCTGGAAGCCTTCGCCGCCGGCAAAGCGCACGTTGATCTCCGTATCCTTGCCATGGTTATTTTCGTCGTTGGCCAGCACACCGGCCCGCTGTCCGGTAATGGCAGAGGCAAAGGAGCGCAGCACCTGGTTCAAGGACGTGCCGTAGTATTCCAGCTTATCCCGGTCGACTACAACTTTTAATTCGGGATTTCCTTCTACATAAGAATTCTTGACATCTTTTACGCCGTTGGTTTCTTTTACGATTTTTTCGACCTTGCGGGCTTCTTCTGCCAGCACTTCCATGCTGGATCCCTTCAGTTCAATCTGAAGGGGGGAACGGACCAGATTGCGGCCGCCGGACACGCCTGCCACGGAGGACTGGATCACGTTTACGCGGGCGGAAGCACCGGCGCCCAGATTGCGCCGGGCGAAGGCGCGGATATCTTCGGCGATGGTCCATACACTGCGGGACCGTTCGTTTTTATTGCATAATGTAATGGAAATTTTTCCGTTGCGTTCCAGCGTTGTAACATACGAAAGGTGATGATTAATTTCCGGAACAGTACGCAGATAATCGTCAAACAGTAATAAAACCTCGTTGGTCTGCTGGGCGTTGGAGCCGATGGGCAGTTCCACGTTGACCTGCAGGGCGCTTTCGTCTGTCTTCGGCATGTATTCCGCGCCCACGATGCCCAGCGGAATCAGCAGCAGGCTGCCAAGGAAAAGGGCGATGATGCCTGTCAGCAGCTTTTTCGGATGCTGCAGGCAGTTTCGCAATACCACTTCATAACGTTGGATCGTATTCCGTTCCAGCCGGTCAAAAAAGTCCCAGACTTTTCCGACCGGTTCATCCAGTCCGTTGGCGTACAGTTTGGAGGCCATCATCGGCGTCAGGGTGAAGGAAACCATCAGGGACATCAGCGTGGCAAATACGATGGTCAGGCCAAACTGCCGGAACAGCTGGCCGGTGGCGCTCTGCATGAAAGCAATCGGCAGGAAGACGACCACGTCGCATAACGTCATGGCAATGGCGGCCATACCGATCTGCATGCGTCCCTGTTCCGCCGCTTCATTGGCGCTGTACCCATTCTGCAGGAACCGGTGTATGTTTTCCAGCACGACGATGGAATCGTCCACCAGTATGCCGATACATGTGGACATACCCATGAGGGACATCATATTAAAGGTAAACCCTGCGCTGTACATTAAAAAGAACGTAGCGATCAGGGATGTGGGTATGGCAATCATGACCGCAGCGGAGGAACGCCAGCCCCGCAGGAAGAGATACAGCACCAGACCGGTGGTCACAAGACCTTCCAGTAAGGTCTGCAGGGTGTTGCGCAGTGAATTTTTAATGAAGGTTGCCTGGTTGTAAACCAGGGTGAAGGTGTAATCAGGATAACTCTTACGCAGCTCTTCCAGTTTCTTCAGCACATTGTCGGCAGCTTCCACGATATTGCTGCCGCTGGTCTTGTACACTTCCATGGAGACGGCGTCGTTGCCGTCCATGCGGGCATAGCGGGAACTGCGTTTGTTTTTGACCTGGATATCCGCCACGTCGCGCAGCAGGAAGGTTTTACCGTTTTTGGAGATTACGATGCGTCCGATATCTGACGCAGACTTATATTGGGAATCCAGACGGACGGACACCTGCCGGTTTTCGGAATAGACGGAACCGGTGGAGACCATGGCGTTTTCACTGCGGATAGCATCCGTAATGTCTTTTAATGTAAGGCTGTAATAATTGAGCTGGTCCTGGTTCACCAGCACGGCAATTTCCTTCTCCGCGCCGCCGGTGACGGAAACGTCGGCGATACCTTCAGCCTGCTGCAGCTTTTCTTTAAAGAAGTTCTCCGCCATAGCGTTGAGCTCGGCTGCATCCTGCTTGCCGGTGACGGCGATTTCCAGCACCGGATATTCTTCTGCGGAACGCTTCAGCACAACCGGTTCGTCAATGTCCGCCGGCAGGGAGCTGCGTATCTTGTTCAGCCGCTTTGTCGCTTCTACGGACATCAGGTTAGGGTTAAGGCCCGGGGCAAGTTCAATAAAGACTTCGCAACGGCCTGTCATGCTGACAGAGCGTATTTCTTTCACGCCCTCCAATGTGGAAATAGCGTCTTCTATCGGCTTTGTCAGCTGCTGTTCCACGGATTCCGTGCTGGCGCCGGGGTATTCCACGATACAGCTGATGTAAGGGGATTCCACATCCGGCAGCAGCTCCACGCCGATGTGTGAATAACTGAACAGTCCCAGCACCGCAATCAGCATGAAGATCATGGAAATGCCGATAGGACGCTAGATAGAAAATCTGGTTATGTTCATTTTTCTTCTTCCTTCTTGCCCAGGTCGGAAATTTCCAGACCGTCCCGCAGGCGGGAGATGTTATCGGTGATGACCCGTTCGCCTGCCGTAACGCCGCTGACGATTTCCACATCGTCTGTATTACGGATACCGGACTGCACGGCCTTGCGATGCACCTTTTTATCTTCGCCCAGCACAAATACATACTGCTTGCCGTTTAAGTCCAGCACAGCGCTCCGGTTAATGAACAGGGCTTTTTCCTTTTGCAGGAAGCGCAATGTACCTCTGGCAAACATGCCGGACTTCAGCTGTTCGTCGGATTTGTCCAGGGAAACGCGCACCATATAGTTTTTATTTTCCCGGTTTTTGTCCGGGGAAACAAACGTAATCTTGCCGTTGTATTTTTTGCCTAAGGATTCCACAAAGATAGAAACCGCTTCGCCTGCCTGCAGCAGGGCGGCGTCATATTCGGAAACATAGCAGTCCAGGTTCAGGCTGCTGTTGTCTACAATCGTAAACAGGTGCGTGTTGGCCTGCACATAGCTGCCGGCTTCCGCATTGCGGAAGCTGATGATGCCTTCCCGGGGCGCGCGGATGGTCATATCCTCCCGCTGGTTTTCCAGCAGCAGCTTGGAATTGCGGCGCTGTTCCGCCCGTTCCGCACGCTGTGCCACATAAGCCGGTTTGCCGTCGTACAGCTTCTGGTTCGTCAGGGATTCCAGATTGGCTTTGGCGTTGAGCATCTGCTGTTCGGCTTCATCCAGGGTCAGCTTGGATACGGCGCCCTTTTTGAATAATTCAGAGTAACGCTCAAAGTTTGTCTTTTTCAGATTGTAATCGCTCTGGTATTTCTGGAAATTGGATTGGAAGGTAGCGTCGTACCGTTCCGTGTAGGCGTCGTAGGATTTAAAATCCGCTTCGGCCCGGTCGATCTGGATATTGATATCCTTCAGATCCTGCTGGGCCAGCACATCTCCGGCAGCAACCCTGTCGCCCAGGTCCTTCTGCACCTCGGTGATCATGCCCGCATACTTGTTGACAACATTGATTTTGGCGGCGGCGCTGGTCTGCCCGAACAGGGTGACCGTTTTATACATGGGTTCTGCCGCCAGCACCTTGGTGTGGGCTTCAACCGTTACCGGCTTCCGGTCCGTCCGTGCTGATTTACTTTGCAGTCCGCGCACCGCGGAAAAGAGAAGCAGGCCCGCGACTGCAACGCAGAGCAAGGCGAGGGGTTTGTTGTTCTGCAAATGCCATTTCAGATTTTGCAGATACCTGTTTATTGCGTGTATTATATCCTTGACTTTTTCCATGACAAAACTCCTTGCTTTTCTAAACAACAGACTGTCAATAAAATTTTACAGTTAAAAAAATAATTGCATTTGATATATAAACTGAAAAAGAAATTCTTTCATTTATTTTTTCATTATATCATTGCTATTAAAAAATGTACATAAAATCAGGAAGAAAGATTGTAATTATTGTTGATAACCGATATGAAATAACCGCTTTTCAAAAGATAAGGCGGAAACTGGATAGTAACATTGTAAACAAACTGTGATTTTAGAAGCTGTAAAGAAAAAGCATTTGACTTATCTTTATAATATGGTTTAGAATAATCTTGTGTTTTAATGATAACAATTATTAAATGCGGCCAATATACATGAGAGTATGTTGCGTTTCAAAACTATAACTGACAGATGAAGACGGAGGTAAGGTAATGAAAACAAAGGTTTCTATTCTTTTAGTGCTGTACTTATTGCTGGTTTCTGCGACTGGCGCTCTGGCCGCAAAAAAAGCAGAGCCGGTTCCTGAGAACCCGTTGGACTGGAGCATCAGTTCCTCGCCTGAAATGACCGAAAAAGAAAAGGAAGCAGCCCGCTGGTCTCTGATTCTGGAAAATGATCTGGGAATTTATGCATATGATATGGAAACACTGGGGTATGTGACTGACAAAAAAGGCGTGGTGAACAGCAGCCTGGTAGGAGCTACCGTCAAAACGCTGTTTACAGATAAAAAGGTAATAAAGTCTTTGCAGCAGCAGTATGCGGAAAAACTGGAACCAAAGGAAAAGGTACAGTACTGTCTGCTGGATATGCAATATAACATGCCGGAAAAGACATACACGGTAAAAGAGATGCGGGTATTCACGAACAAGAACCGCATTATTGAAACAAAAAAGAACAAGACCGGCTTTGTGCCGATTCCGGAAAAGTCCTTTGCCGAAGCCATGTATGAAATCTGCCTGCAGTTTGTAACAGAAGTAAATGCAGAAAATGAGCAGACACCGATTTTAAGCAAA
>JAFTZZ010000240.1 GCA_017460905.1 Acidaminococcaceae bacterium
GTATTGAGGAAAAATTAATTTCTCGGATGATATGTGTAAGCGGCAAAGTACGTTTTTGCCGCTTTATTTTTGTTTATTTTATAACGAAACCGCTGCGAGAGAAAGACAACGCAAAACCGCTCGCATTTGCTATTTCATGGACTCATTCGCCTGTGGCGAAAAACTCGGGCTTCGCCCTCAGACAGTTTCGCCACGACGGCGAATTTCGTCTCATGAAATTTCGCAAATGCTCACGAAGTTTTGCTTATGCCTTTCCCTTTGCAGCGGTTTTTCTGTAAAATTTTGCAATTCAACAACAAAGAAATTATTTCAAAACCAGTTCAGGATTTTTCAGCAATTGCTTCACTATATCGTGGAAAAGCGTTTTAATTGCCTCTTCCCTGTTCGTCAATTTCGTTCAGTTTTTTCCGGCTGCGAAGTTCTATATCCTTGTTTTTGGAAACGACCAGCTGCAACTGGGTAAATTCATGACGGCCAACCAGATTCTGGTTTTCAATGATGTAATCCTTCATGGCGCGGAAGGTGCGGATGAGGGCGCGGCTTTGCTGAATTGCCAGATCACCTTTTAAAACCGTCATCAACATATATAGACCTGATTCCGTAAAAGCGAAAGGGAGGTATCTGGAACCGCCCAACTTGAGGTGAATTTTTTGCACCTCAAGATTCTGAATTCATCAGTTGTTAATTTGAACATAAAATCTTCGCCTTCAAATTTGGCAAGATTATTCTTAACCTGACGATTAAAATTCTTTGTCGAATACCCATAAATTTCTGCCAGTTCAAAATCCAACATGACCTTTACGCCGCGCACTTCATAAATCTTATCGCGAATAGTGTGTTCGTCAATGATAGTAATTTCCATGTTGGGTTTTGCCTCGGCCTTTGCATTTTCGTTTTTCAGTGTTCATCACTCCTGTCCTCAATTAAATTTGCTTTCTTGCGCCACCGCAGCGTGAGGTGAAATTTTTGCACCTCACGAGATTTTCAATTTTTCGACAATATATTTTTCTACGGCGCGTCAAAAGCACAGGTTTTATTATGAACCTGATAAGAGAAAAGGTCAAGCGTTTAAAACGTCATTAAAAATTTATTTTTCCTAGAAGGAGTTTGTAAAAATTTGTAGAATAAAAGCCCTCGTGACTGTCGCTCAAACAAATAAAAAGTTTAAAAACAAAATAAGATAAAAAATGCAATTTAATGATTAACTATTGACAATATAGAAAATGTTTTCTATAATTTAACTATCAGAATTAAGAAGTTCGCATAAGTGCCTGAAAGCGGAGGAACGAATCAAAACAAAACTTCGGATTAAATAACGGCAAAGTGAATACAGAAAAATTGTTTCTGTATGGCTATGCGTTATTATTTAATCCGAAGTTTTTTGCGCCCTAAAAACAAAACTACGCAAATAGGATCATTGCTGTTCCAACTTTCATTAAACAAAACTTTATACACACAAGGAGGAACGACCATGGTTAACGAAACGGATTTCTTTGAATCAATCAGAAACGGCGACTACGCCTGCATTCCCAACACATTGTACAGTCTGTTCATCCTGGCAGTAAACAATCAGGACAAGGAAGAGCTTATTATACGCAAGTACAGTCGTCCGACTACGATAGAAGACGCAAATTTTCTTTACAAGTTGCAAGGCCTTACGATTGAAACCGAAGTCAATACCAAAAAGTTCCTGTCCACCTTCAATCGCTCTTACAGAATCACGATAAACATTCCGGCGTTTCTCGCGAACCTGCCGATATTCTACGAGACGACAGAAGAGAAACTGCGAATCAAATACGAGGTCACGGAAATTTTTGTGAAGGGCAAAAAATCTGATAATCCGCGTGATAAAGAAATACTTTTGTTCAAGCGGGACGTTGACGACAAAGAAATCTGGCAGCCGTGAAGACGCGCTGCCAGTGCCAGTGACGGAAATAGTTGATTGGTTAGAAGGACAGTTTTTGGAAGATAATAGTTTCCAACTTCCCCATAATTAAATATTCTTAGTTGGGTTAAAGAAAGCAAAACCAGATTTTGTTGTTAGTGTTAGCAAAGAAAAAACATAGTTATACTATATAATATAGTATGCATGGAGGGAAAGGCAGGTGGAGTTTATGGAATACCAGGTTCAATATTTCAAGCCGATTGCAAATGCAATTGAAAAGTTTTTGAAAGAAAACGGTCTTCGTCCGTTATTTTATGAAGAGGACGCAGTTTTCAAATTTGAATTTCGTGTAACGGAAAGCCGGTTAAGCCTGATCCAGTATCACATTTATGTGACACAGGATTATTTTGTGGTTTATGGCTTTTCGCCTTTTGCTATGGTCCGTAATCCGGAACAGGCTGGCAAATTGAAGGAATTCATTTCCTTTGTGAATCAGGGGTTGTACAGGGGCGCGTTTGAAACCGATGATAGAATGTTGGCGTTCAGAACTTTTACAGATTGTGCAGGCCGTATGGTTTCCAATGATGAGATTTTGAAAAATGCAATATACTGGCCTTTGGGCATGTTCCAGAAGTATGCTGACGATATTGCTGATCTTTTACAGAACAATGTTCCTATAGAAACCGTTTTGGCACGCCTGAAAAAAGGCAGCGGTGTACGCAAATTACTGGCGGGCAGGGATTTTGATCCGTCGAAAAATTCGCCGGCGATTTATGCGCGCTTCTTGAAGTGATATTATGAAACGCTCATGGAGTGAAGCATTTAAAAAATATGTGAATGGGGGAGGAACCTGCATATGAGTTTTACTTATAAATTGGAACCGGTGAAGTGGGATCTTTCCGGGACCCGGTTCTCCCGGCTTTTCAATAAGGGCGATTTGATTTGTAATATGGGCATTCATGATTTGATGATAGCCATGCCAGAGAGGAAGTTTGTCGGGAATCTTATTATCGGAAGGTACTGGAATCCTTATGATGAACCCATCATAGCGATATTCATGACCGAGGAAATGATGCTTTTGGAGCGTTGTATGAGCGCTGTAGGCGAGCGGCTTTCTTACAGCGCCTATATGGTTGCCGACGCGTTTGTAATTTCTGATGAAAATGAATTTTGCAATTATAAGAAGTTTGACAATGGCATTGAAGTGATTGTTACGGGCGATTTGTACCAGTTCATCATTACAGTTTCGTTCCCATATAATATATATGTAAACAGGAAACATGCGTCGGGCTACAATGATCATGAAGTGGTGGTTATTGTGAAGGACCCCAAACTGGTTTACCCGGTAATTGAGTACCTGACAACGACAGAAGGTGTAGGACCGAACCCGTAAAACGCAGACTGAAACGTGGAAGGAGGGCCATCAATTCCTGTCTTGCAATTTCGTTGTAAAATATGTATAGTTTTTATAACGAAATACGCATTGATTCGGAGGTTACCATATATGCATAAACCTGTACTTGTCATCGGCCACCAGAATCCGGATACCGATTCGGTCTGCTCTGCCATCGCCTATGCCTATCTGAAACGACAGATGGGCTGGAACGCGGAACCGGCCCGGGCGGGCAAGCTGAACCCGGAGACGGTTTTCGTGCTGGATTATTTTAAAATTCCGGCGCCCCGGCTGATCAATTATTTTTATCCTTCGCTGGAGGATATCCGGCTCATGCAGGCGCCTGCGGTGGGGCTGCAGGCTACGCTGCGGGATGTGGGCAAGCTGTTTGTGGAGAATCCCCGCCTGAAATCCGTACCGGTGCTGGACGGGAAGGAAGGCGTGGCCGGTATCATTACGGTTGGCGATCTGGCCAAGCGGTATTACGAAGAAGAATCCATCAAAGAGCTGGAGGACGGCTTTGTGAGCTTTGCCAACATCGTCAATACGCTGGAGGGCAAGCTGCTCTGCGGCGATGTCGGTAAAACCTTTTCCGGAAAAATTAAACTGGGCGCTTCGGAAATAAACACGCTGCTGTCCGATGTGGCAACCGGGGATATGATCATTCTGGGCGACCGGGAGGATGTGCAGAAAGAACTGCTGCGCAGGGGCGGCGTCTGCCTGGTGCTTACGCGCAACACGCCCGTTTCGGAGGAAATCATCCGGCTGGCGGAGGAAAAGGATGATGTGCTCATCGTGACGCCCTTTGACAGCTATAAGACGGCCCGGCTCATCAACCAGAGCATTCCGGTGACGCTGCTGATGACGAAGCCGGTAGTGTGCTTTAATGAGACGGATCTGCTGTCCGATGTGAAGCAGAAGATCCTTTCCGCCAAATATGTTACGTATCCCGTGCTGCGCAAGGGGAAATATATCGGCGTCATTGACCGGGGCATGATGCTGGAACCGGAACGCCAGCAGGTGATCCTGGTGGATCACAACGAGCGCAGCCAGGCGGTGGAAGGCATTGAGGAAACGCAGATTCTGGAAATTATCGACCACCACCGGCTGGGCGGGCTGACTACCGGCGCGCCGATTTATATCCGGGAGGAGCCGGTGGGCTCTACGGCGACGATTATTGCAAATAAAATGTGGAATCTGGGTTACGGCATGCCGCCGTACATTGCGGGTATCCTGTTTGCTGCGGTGGTTTCGGACACGCTGTATTTCCGTTCGCCCACGACGACGGAAACCGACCGGGCTGCGGCAAAACGGCTGGCGGTACAGGCGGGCATTGAGGACCCGGAGGCGTTTGCCATGCAGCTGCTGCGGGCAGGCAGCGTCCTGAATACCATGGCGCCGGCAGATATTATCCGCAATGATGTTAAGGAATTTGATTTTGGCGAGATGCGGGTAACGGTCAGCCAGATCAATATTATGGATCGCCGGCTGGCGCTGGAAAAACTGCCGGAGCTGCAAAAAGCGCTGGATACGTTCCGGGAGCGGGAAAAGTACAATATGTCGCTGCTGATGGTGACGGATGTGCTGGGCGAGGCCACTGACCTGCTGGAATCCGGCAACTGTGACGGCGTGCTGGACCGGGCCTTTGGCAACCGGGAGGAAGGGGGATATTACCATCTGCCGGGCGTGCTGAGCCGCAAGAAGCAGGTGATCCCGCCGCTGACGGAAGCGTTTAAGAAGGTGGATTAAGTGCGTTCGCGCCATGAACGGCGGACAAATTAATCGGTTGTGGCAGGAAATATAAAGGAATTTCTTATGCATTACATGTGTTTTGATATCGGGGGAACTACCGTTAAATACGGCATTGCCGCTGAAAACGGCGCGCTGCTGCAAAAGGGCACTTTCCCAAATGAGATCGTGGCAAAGGGCGCGGAGCGGTTTGTGGAAAAACTGGTTGCCGTTACGAACCGCTTTCAGCAGAAATATGCTCTGCAAGGCGTCGCGGTTTCGACGGCAGGGATCGTGGATCCGGATACGGGCGTGATCCGGTATGCGCCGAAATATTTTCCGGGATATGCGGGAATGAACCTTTGCGAGCGGCTGGAAAAGGGCTGCGGTCTTCCCTGTACGGTGGAAAATGATGTCAACGCGGCTGCGCTGGGTGAATACTGGCTGGGCGAAGGCCGGGGCGCTGCTTCCCTGTTCTGCATTACGGTGGGGACCGGCATCGGCGGCTGCGCGATGGTAAACGGCAGGGTCGTACACGGCGCCGCCTGCTGCGCGGGAGAAGCGGGCCTGCAGCGCATGGGCGCGGAGGGAACCTGGGAAGAAATCGCATCGACTTCCGCGTTGATCCGCAATGCAGCCAAAGCGAAAGGGCTGCCGGAAACCGCGCTGGACGGCAGAAAAATTTTTGCGCTGGCGCAGGCAGGGGACAGCGATGCTATTGCTGCGATTGATAAGCAGATGGAAGATCTGGCGGCGGGCATCGCCAACATCTGTTACATATTGAATCCGGAGCGGATCATTATCGGCGGCGGCATCGCGGCGCAGAAAGAATATCTGTACCCGAAGCTGGACGCCGCGCTGCGCAGCAGACTGCTGCCCTTTGTGTATGAACGGCTGTCCCTGCGTTTTGCGGCGCTGCAGAATGACGCGGGAATGATCGGCGCGCTCTGTAATTTTCTGCTGCGGAAACAGGGAAAGAAGCTGTAAAATGTGTTCCGGTAACAATGCAGAGGCCGGTAAAGAAGGTAATCCGCGTTTCTTTAAGAAAAATTAAAAATATCCCTTGACAAATATACCCCCGCGGGGTATATTATTTTTGTCCAAGGATAAACCCCAGGGGGGTATAGGAGAAGGTCCAAATAAAAGGAAACGTGCTTCAACAGCGCTTCTTACGCTGCCGGACTCTCACCGGCAGCAACGAATATTCTTCGCGTATGCGGATTAAATAGGAAAGGTTTGAAAATGGCAGAAACTAAAAAGTCCTGCTGCGGCAGCGCCGCGGCAGCCGGTGCAGGAGAGACCGTGTCCGGGTCCTCCTGCTGCGATTGCGCAAAACACAAATACCGGGATGTGAACAGCAAAGAGTACAAAAGCATGATCCGCCGCCTGAAGCTGATTGAAGGGCAGGTCCGGGGCATTGAAAAGATGGTGGAAGAAGACCGCTATTGTATCGACATCCTGATACAGGTCAGCGCCATCCAGAGCGCCCTGAACGCCTTCAATAAGGAATTGCTGGCCCAGCATATCCACAGCTGCGTGGTGGATGACATCCGCAACGGGAAAGACGAAGTGGTCGACGAGCTGGTTGCGGCGGTACAGAAGCTGATGAAGTAACGGAAACAGTGCAGCGATGGCTGCACAGACACAGCGTTTGCGGCAGTTTTTTCAAGATGCTGAAAGCGCCGCGGAAAAGAAGGAAAGCGTATGCGAAAAGAAAAATTTGTAGTTACAGGCATGACCTGCAGCGCCTGCTCCAGCCGCGTGGAAAAAGCGGTGAACAAGCTGGAGGGAATCGAAAAGGCCAGCGTGAATCTGCTGACGAATTCCATGCAGGTGGAGTATGACGAAGCAAAATTAAATGAAGAAGCTATCGTACAGGCCGTTGTCGACGCCGGGTATGGCGCGGAGCCGGTTGCGGAACCGGCCAATGCTGCGGGGCAGCCCGGAGCTGCGCAAAAGAGAAGCAGCCAGAAGCCGGGGGAAAATCCGGCGGTGAAAGCGGCCCGGGAAGCCATTGAGGAAATGCGCCGCCGCCTGGTCTGGTCGCTGGTATTTTTAGTGCCGCTGCTGATTCTTTCCATGACGCCGCTGTTTGCCAAAATCATCGGTTTTGCGATTCCGGATTTTCTGCAGACCTATTTTTACGGAACGGATAACGCAATCTGGCTGGCCTTTACGGAATTTATCCTGACGGTGCCGATTTTGCTGATCAATAAAAAGTTTTTTATCAACGGCTTTAACGGCCTGGCCAGGGGCGGTCCCAACATGGACAGCCTGGTGGCGGTGGGTACGGGCGCCGCGCTTGTGTACGGCATCTTTGCCATCTATCGCATCAGCTGGGGGCTGACCCACGGCGATGCGGCGCTGGCGGACTTATACCGCATGAACCTGTATTTTGAGTCGGCGGGCATGATCGTCACCCTCATCACCTTCGGCAAATGGCTGGAAGCCCGTTCCAAAGGCCGCACATCCAGCGCCATTGAAAAGCTGATGGACCTGGCGCCGAAGCAGGCCGTTGTCATCCGGGACGGAGCGGAAGTGACCGTTCCCGTTGAAGAGCTGGCAGAAGGCGATGAAATCGTGGTGCGTCCCGGTGAAAGCATTCCGGCGGACGGCGTGATCATCAGCGGCAACACCAGCGTGGATGAAGCCGCGATCACCGGGGAAAGCATTCCGGTAGAAAAACAGCCGGGCGACAAGGTCATCAGCGCAACAATCAACAAAACCGGGTTCATTCACTTTACCGCCCAGCGGGTGGGGGAAAACAGCACTATCAGCCAGATTATCCGGCTGGTGGACGAAGCCAGCAGCAGCAAGGCGCCCATTGCCCGCACTGCCGATAAGATTGCCGGTGTGTTTGTGCCGGTTGTTATGCTGATTGCGCTGGCAACCTGTATCTTCTGGCTGTTGTGGGGCGAAAGCTTTGAATTCGCATTCAGCTGCGCCATCAGCGTACTGGTCATCAGCTGTCCCTGCGCGTTGGGCCTGGCAACGCCGGTAGCAATTATGGTAGGGACCGGCAAAGGCGCGGAGAACGGTATTCTGATCAAATCCGGGGAAGCGCTGGAGACGGCGCACAATCTGGACACCGTAGTGCTGGATAAGACCGGCACGATCACCGAAGGCAAGCCCCGGGTGACCGACGTGGTGCTGCCTTATGGCGCTGCGGAAGAAACGAATCCGGCGTTTGCGGCGCTGCTGGAAGCGGCGGCCGGACTGGAACACGGCAGCAGCCATCCGCTGGCCGGAGCGGTGATGGATTTTGTTGCGGAAAAGAGCATTGCGATCCCGGAAATGCAGAACTTTACGACACTGTTCGGTAAAGGCGTGCAGGCGGAAAAGAACGGAAGCCGTTTTTATGCCGGGAACGATAAACTGATGGAGGAAGCCGGTGTTGCGATTGCGCCGGTTGCCAAAGAACTGGACCGGCTGGCAGACGAAGGCAAAACGCCGCTGCTGTTCGCGAAGGATACGGAACTGCTGGGGCTGATCGCCGTAGCCGACAGAGAAAAGGCAACCAGCCGTCAGGCCGTAGCGGAATTTAAAAAGCTGGGCATCAACGTGGTGATGCTGACCGGTGACAACCAGCGGACGGCGGAAGCAATCCAGAAACGGATGGGGATTCCCCAGGTCATTGCCGGCGTGCTGCCGGAAGGCAAGGAAAAAGTCATTGCCGGGCTGCAGGCCGAAGGCCATAAGGTGGCCATGATCGGCGACGGCATCAACGACGCGCCTGCCCTGGCCCGGGCCGACGTAGGCATCGCAATCGGCGCGGGTACGGATGTCGCCATTGAAAGCGCGGACATCGTCCTGATGAAAAGCGATTTGCTGGATGCCGTAGATGCGGTGCGCCTCAGCAAGGATGTTATCAAAAAAATCAAAGAAGGACTGTTCTGGGCGTTCTTCTATAATGTAATCTGTATTCCGGTAGCGGCAGGCGCGCTGGTACACTGGGGCATCCACCTGAGCCCGATCTTTGGCGCCGCGGCCATGAGCTTAAGCTCTGTAACCGTAGTGACGAACGCGCTGCGGCTGAAACGCTTTAAGCCCACAGAAGCAGTGCGGGGCAGCGGAACGGATGAAACCGGCGCAGTGAAACTGCTGAGCCTGCACAATGAAGCAACGGTTATAGCGGCAGGAACGAAAACTGCCAATCATAATGATAATCAAAATACAGGAGGACTTACCATGGAAAAAGTTTTAAAAGTAGAAGGTATGATGTGCGGACATTGTCAGAAACATGTGCATGACGCGCTGGCAAAGCTGGAGGGCGTAACTGCCGTTGACGTAAATCTGGAAGCAAAGACTGCAACGGTGCAGGAAACCCGCGATATTCCGGTAGCAGAATTTGAAAAAGCCATTACCGATGCCGGATATGAACTGGTGAAATAACATAACAGGGAAAAAGTCGTAAAAAAACGTGCGCAACTGCTATTCCATGGAATCATTTCATGGAATCACGCAATTGCGCACGATGTTTTTTCGGATAGTTTTCTATTTTATCAATTGGTAACGAGTAGCCGCGTATCGGTCAGCCTAACGGATCGGGACCGTATTGGTTGGGGCCGTCCGTTCCTTTGAAGAACAGCACATAGATCGCAAAAACAAGGTTTACAAGCGGTATGATGCAGGCGATACACCACCAGCCTGGACGGTTCAGGTCGTGCAGCCGGCGGATTACGAGCATGAAACTGGGAATAGCAGAAGCGAATGAGATGACAGTTCCCAATACTGTGGTGAGCGATTTGAGCCCTGTAGCTCTTGCGACAAGACCGAGTAGGAAAGTTATTACAAAAACGGCAGCCCAGAGCGCAAGCGCCCGCAAAATATACCGTTTCCGGTTCAGCCGGTTATCGTAACGCAGGAACATGGACTGGATATCTTCATCAGCCTCGTAACGCGGGCCGGTTCCCCCGCGGGCCAGCTTATCGAACCGTTGGAAATCAGAAGCCGGTTCAGGCTGTTGTACAGGCGGTGCAAAAGCGGGGCGTTCTGTATTTTGTGCGCCAATAGTACGCTGAAACGGTTCCGGTTCTTCGACAGGCTGCGGACGGGGCGGAAAGTCTTATTGCGGTGCAGGTCCGGAAACTGGCGTTTCCGGCTGCGGCCCGGTTTCAGCAAATGCGTTCTGGTTTGCGGCAAGGCCTGCCGCCGCACCGGCGCCTGCCGCTGCAGACGTACCGTTGGAAGCAGCAGAAGACGGAGCCGTCGGAGTTGCAGGGGCTGTGTCTGCCGGAGGCAGCGGGGCAGATTGGTTTACCGGTGCGCCGCAGTTTTCACAAAACCTGGCGCCTTCCCGTAACGGAGATCCACAGTTTTCACAAAAGTTTGCCA
>JAFTZZ010000241.1 GCA_017460905.1 Acidaminococcaceae bacterium
GCTCGCAGGCAGAAACGATATTGGATTCCGGCGTATTGACAACAATGATGCCGCGCTTGGTAACGCATAACATCTGAAAGTGATCAACGCCGTTGCCGGCACGGCCGACCACCTTCAGGTTGGTTGCGTGTTCATAAAACTCTTCGTTGATCTTCGTTACGCTGCGAACGATGATAGCGTCATATTCGGGAATCCGTTTCAGCAGTTCTTCCCGGGACAGCCCCATTTCCACATCAACCTGCAAATCTTTCTGCGCTTTTAAAAGCGCAACACCTTTGTCCGAAATTTTCTCCGTTACAATAATCTTTTTCATTTCATTTTCCTCCTTTTAATCCGGCGCATGCATCTGCGCCGCCACTCAGGACCGAAGCAAAAGCATAAAAAACTCCCGTCCTTCAGTAAGGACGAGAGTTCGTATTTGTATGAGCTCGCGTGGTGCCACCTTAGTTCACTGTAAAAAATTACAGCCTCATTTCCGGGATATCGGCCAGAACCGGACAGGTTGCAACCCCTGTCTTCTCCAGAGCGGAATTCAGTCTTCGACAGGACGGTTCGCACTGACCACCGTCTCTCTGAACAGCCTGGGACTTACTTTTCTCTTTCATGAAATTGCATTTTTTGCTTTTATAAAAGAGATTATAGGCGTTTCGGCAAGAAAAGTCAAATAAAAGATTTGTAAATTCTGAAACAAAAATTGATTCCTTGAATTAATTGCCCCCGTAATAACCGAAAAACAAAGTTTTTAAATATCCCGGTAAATGATTGCTATTTTACTCTTTTTTATGATATAATAAATTAATCGATTAATTAAACTTTGCAATCGGAGGCCTATTGACTATGAAATTACCTGCACAGCCTTCCAAAGACACTGCCGCCAAAATCCTGCAAGCTGCCAAAAAGCTGTTTGCCCGGACCGGATATGACGGGGTATCCATCAAGAAAATCTCCCTGGAAGCCGGGACCAACAGCGCGCTGATTTCTTACTATTTCGGCGGCAAGCCCCAGCTGTATCAGGCAGTATTGAACCAACAGGCGGATATCATCATTTCCACAATCGAAAAACTGAAAGATTCACAGCTTCCCCCTTTAAATAATATCCTTATGTTCATGGACGAACAGACGCGCCTGCATCTGAAAGACCCTGACAGCATGCAGGTCATTTACCGGGAATTTTTAACGCCCACCCATGAAGGAAGTGATATTATCAATCAGCGGATGTTTGGTATTTTTGACAGGCTGACCGAAGCTTTTGAAGCAGCCAGGTCACAAAATGCCATAAAAGCGGACGTTGACTGCCGCCGCGCCGCATTTACCCTGATCAGCATTTTTGCTTTTTATCTGCTGACCTATAAATACGAAGCCCTTACGGAAGAAAAGCGCCTGCCTGGAAGCGATGATTTCCGCCGTTTGCAGGGTGTATACCTTGATTATCTGAAATCCCTGTCTGCAACCAAAGGAGACTGCCATGAACTTATCTGAAATCCGTCTGACAAAAACACAGTATATCATGCTGGGTATTGCCGCCGCCGCTTTTATCGGCTGGCGCGCCTATGCCGTATTGCATCCGGCCGCAACAGAAGAACGTCCCGTCCCCGTCGTTCGCACCATGACTGTCGGCGCGACGGCAGCAGATGACAAAGCAGTATATCCCGGCGAAGTCCGGGGAAAATATGAAAGCAGCCTGGCCTTTCAGGTGGCCGGAAAGATTTCAGCCAGGCATATCAATCTGGGGGATCAAGTCCATGCCGGCCAAATCCTGATGGAAATTGATCCGCAGGATATTCAGCAAAATTACAACGCAGCGCAGGCCGCCTGGCAGGCAGCCATGTCCAATTACGAACTGGCCAGGGACAATTACCGGCGGTTCAGCGCCCTGCACGAAAAAGGCGCTGTCAGCACGATGATGCGGGATCAGTACAAAACGCAGCTGGATGCGGCAGAAGCAAGTCTGAACAGCGCGCAGGCGCAGCTGACAGCAAGCCGGAACCAGATGAGTTATACGCAGCTGAAAGCCGACCATGACGGAACCGTTTCTGCCATTTCCGGGGAGATCGGTCAGGTTATCGGCGCAGGAACGCCAATGGTCACCATTGTGCAGGACGGCAACCGGGAAATCCGGATTTTCATCCCGGAAAACCGGTTAGACCGGATCAAACCCAACCAGCCCGCTGTAATCACCTTCTGGGCTTTAAATAATATAACGGCTGCCGGACAGGTCAGCGAAATCGCGCCCATGGCTGACAGCGTTACGCGGACGTATCAAGTGAAAGTTGCCGTGGATGCCATGCCGGAACAGGCTAAACTGGGCATGACCGCCAAAGTCACCCTGCATGCCGGTTCGGAAAATGTCATCACTATTCCTTCCGGCGCTATCTATCAGACCGGAGAACAGTCACAGGTCTGGGTCATCCGTGACCGGAAAGCCCGCCTGGTCAATGTAGCTACCGCAGGGTATGAAGGCAATAATGTGAAAATCGTCAGCGGACTTGCCAAAGGCGATGTAGTCGTCACCGGCGGTGTAAATAAACTGGCAGAGGGACAGGAAGTACGACTGGAAGGCAGTGAGAGCAAATGAACAATAACTGGGCTGAATGGGCAATCAGGCATAAGCAGGTCATTTACTTTTTTGCCATCCTGACAGCGATCATGGGGATTTACTCCTATTTTGTACTGGGCCGGCAGGAAGACCCCAGCTTTACTGTCAAACAGATGGTAGTCTCTTCCGCCTGGCCGGGTGCTACTGCCAAGCAGATGGAAATGCAGGTTACTGATAAAATCGAAAAAATAGTACAGACCGTGCCGGATGTGGATTATGTCACCAGCTACTCCCGCCCCGGTGTCAGTGTGGTCAACGTATATTTGAAAGAAAATGTTTCTGCGGAAACCACAAAATTACGCTGGCAGGAGGTCCGTAACCTGGTGAATGACGGAAGGCGCTCCCTTCCCACCGATTTATACGGACCTTATTACGATGACCATTTTGATGATGTATTTGGCAATGTCTACGCCATCACATCCGACAGTTTTTCGTATGAAGAGATGCGAAAGGTTGCCAGCGCTATCAAAGACCGGTTCGTGCAGATTCCTGATGTGAAAAAAGTTGAACTCTTAGGCGTGCAGCCGGAAAAGATCTATATCCAGATCGATAATACAAAACTGGCCCAGCTGGGCATGAGCGTAGACCAGCTGGCCTCCGTCATCCAGGCGGAGACCTCCGTCGCCCCGGCAGCCATGAAGCATGATACGCAGAGCAACATTTACCTCCGCCTGACAGGAATTCCGGATACTGTGAAAAATATAGAAAACCTTCCTGTCAGCGGCAACGGGCGAACCCTCCGCCTGGGCGATATCGCCGCAGTGAAACGGGATTACGCAGATCCCGCAGAACCGAAGATGTATTTCAACGGAAAGCCGGCTGTCGGTATTGCCATCTCCATGGTCGACGGCGGTAATAACCTGACACTGGGGGAAAACCTGAACAAGAAGGTACAGGAAATCCGCCGGGAATTACCCCTGGGCTTTGAATTGAACCAGGTACTGAACCAGCCGCAGGTCGTAAAAAATTCTATCAGCGAATTTATGGAAAGCCTTTTTGAAGCCATCCTGATCGTGCTGGTAGTCAGCCTGCTGACACTGGGAAGGGAAAGCGGATACGTTATTTCCATCTGCATCCCTCTGGTGCTGATGTGCAGCATGGTTGGAATGTTCCTGGCGGGCATCGACCTTCACAAGCTTTCCCTTGGTTCCCTGATTGTTGCGCTGGGCATGCTTGTAGACGACTCCGTCGTGGTCGTAGAAATGATTGAAACCACGATCAACGAGGGCTGGGACAGAATCAAAGCCTGCTCCTTTGCCTTTGAAAGCTGTGCAAAGCCTTTACTGACCGGAACCATGATCACTTGCGCCAGTTTTATGCCTATCGCCTTTGCCAAATCCAATGTAGGTGAATACGCGGGCAGTCTGTTCACTGTGATCACCATTACCCTGATGAGCAGCTGGCTGATATCCGCAACAGTTGCCCCAACCCTGGCCCATTCCTGGATCAAGCCAGCGCAAAAACAGGAATCTGCTGAAGAAAATTCCCTGTACCAGGGTAGTTTTTATATGGCTTTTCGTAAGCTGTTAAACTGGTCTCTGGGACATCGGATTGCAGTAATTCTGATCACACTGTGCGTCTTTGCCGCTTCACTGCTGCTGGGCAAGCTGTTAAGGCAGGAATTTTTCCCTGCTTCTGTCCGCCCGGAACTGTTAGTAGAGCTGAATCTTCCGGAAGGATCCAGCCTGAAAGCCAGCGATGAAGCCGCAAAGAAACTGACCGATCTGGTATTGAAAGAAGAAGGCGTTGACAGCATCTCGACGTATGTCGGAAAAAGCTGCCCCCGTTTCGTGCTGGTACTGGATCCCGTCCTGCCCCGTGACAATTACGCGCAGCTGGTCGTAGTAGCCAAAGATACAGACTCCCGGATCCGGCTGGAAAAGAAGATTAAAGTCCTGGTCGAGGAACAGCTTCCCAACGTACAGAGTTATTCCCGTTCCATCCCTTTGGGACCGCCCACGCCATACCCCGTCATGATCCGGGTCAGTGCGCCTACAGACGCGTTGGCAAAAGAATATGCAGACAAGCTTAAACAAGTCATGCTGGAAAATATAAATGTCACCATGGTACGCTATGACTGGATGGAAAAAGCCCCTGCCGTAAAGGTAGAACTGGACGATGACAAGCTGCGCCAGATGGGACTGACCCGCAAAGCTGTTTCCTCTGCTTTGTATGCGGAAATCAGCGGCTACAGCATCAGCCAGTATTATGAAGGCGACCAGGCTATCGATATGGTTTTCCGTCTGGAGCCGCAGAATCATCAGAACATCAGCGACCTGGGTACTATGAGCATTCCAACCGCAAAAGGCGCCGTTCAGCTGAATCAGGTCGCATATCTCAGCTATGAGAACGAAGACGGTATGATCTGGCGCCGCAATCTGCTGCCTACCATTACCGTCAACGCAGGCATCGCAGACGGCGTCACCGGCAACGATGTGTCCAACCAGATCATGTCGGCGGCAGCAAAAGACCTGTTGAAAACACTGCCTGCCGGCGTAACCATAGAAACAGGCGGTCCTTCGGAAAAGAGCACGGAAGCCCTGCGTTCCATTTTGGGGCCGGTGCCGGCCATGCTGGTCATCATGCTGATTTTGCTGATGACCATGCTGAAAGATGTGAAAAAGGTCATCGTTGTCATCTGTACTGCGCCCTTGGGCATTGTCGGCGTAATTCTGGGACTATTCCTGTTCAATACGCCTCTTGGCATTATGGCCGAGGTGGGAGCCTTAGCCCTGATTGGCACCATAATCCGCAATTCAACAGTCCTGGTGGATCAGATCGACCAGCATCTGGCCCAGGGAATGCCCCGGATCAAAGCAGTTACAGAATCCGTCATCGTCCGGTTCCGCCCGATCATGCTGACAGCGCTGACCACCGTACTGGGACTGATTCCCATGTTCCCCAGCGCTTTCTGGCGGGGACTGGCCATCGCGATTTCCTGCGGTCTGACAGTCGCGACAGTTATTACACTGATTGTTATGCCCGTCATTTACTGCATGATGTTCAACGTCAGAAATGAAGAACAATAAAAAATGCCTCCGTTATCCTTTCCCGGACACCGCTTTGCGGTTCTTCGGAAACAGTCATGGAATAACGGAGGCATTATTAATTTACAGAGAAAGCAAACCGCTTTCGCCATAGTTTATCTTTCAGCCAGAAACTCCAATGCCAGCAGATACCCTTTCAGTCCCAGCCCACAGATCTGGCCGGTACAGCCGGCCGTGGTCACGCAGTGATGACGGAATTCTTCCCGCTGGTGGATATTGCTGATATGAACCTCTACCGCAGGCAGATTAACGGATTTTAAGGCGTCCAGAACCGCTACGCTGTAATGGGTGTAAGCGCCGGGATTCATAACGATTCCGTCCATTTTTCCGTAACACTCCTGGATCCAGTCTACCAGCTGTCCTTCGGAATTGCTCTGTTTGATCTCCACATCGATCTGTAACGCTTCCGCTTTTTTCCGGATCATTTCACAAAGATCAGCATAGGTAGCCGTACCGTAAACGCTCTTTTCCCGTATACCCAGCATATTGATGTTAGGACCATTCAATACCAGTATTTTTTTCATTGCCTGTCTCCCCTTTACTGTTCCAGTTTTTTTGCAGCTTCTGTCAGCTGCTGCAGCACTTCTTGGATCGTCCCTTTATTCTGCACCGTCGCCTCTGCCGCCTGCCGGTACAAGGCCTCCCGCTGCGCATACAGGTCATAGATCCGCTGACGGCCTGCAGCCAGCAGCGGCCTGTATTCCGTATCCACATCCCCGATAATATCCGCAGGGGAACGGTCAATAAAGATAATCCTGCCTTTTTCTTTCAGACAGTCTATATTTTCCTGCCGCAGCACTACGCCGCCGCCCATAGCCAGTACTTTATCCTCCAGCCGGGATAACCGTTTTACAGTCTCTGTTTCCTGCCTGCGGAAATGATCTTCACTGACTGCAAACAGTTCGGGAATGGTCTTTCCCGCATCTTTTTCAATTTCCGGATCCGCATCGATAAAGTCCCTGCCCAGGATTTCTGCCAGATATCTGCCCAGGGTGCTTTTTCCGCAGCCGGGCATCCCAATCAGCACGATATTTTCATTTCTGTCACCAGACTTTGCTTTCGTTACTGTAATCAACCAAGCGCAACAATTATAGCAGCTGCCTCATTTTTTCCGTCACATCTGCAATCAGCTCCGCATCCAGCTTCCGGTCCAGCCAGATCTCATCTGCCGCCACCGCCTGGGCAACCAGCATGAACAGCCCGTTTACCGCCGGTTTCCCCTGCTGCCGGGCCAGCTGCATGAAGCGGGTTTCCGCCGGATTATAAATAATATCCACCGCTGCGCTGAACCGCTCCATAACAGCGTGATCCACCGGTGAAGCGTCTGTCGCGGGAAACATGCCGACCGGCGTACAGTTGATCAGCAGATCGCCGTCCATACCCCGCAGGTCCTCATAGGTTCTTACCGTATACTGTGCACGGATATCCTCCGGCGCCTTTTCCACTGCCCGCGAAATAACTGTAATCTGCTTCGCCTGCATATCCCTGACGCACTGCAGAATCGCCCGGCTGGCACCGCCGGTACCTAACACACACACGTCTTTTCCTTGCGGGACCAGCTCCGCATGCTCCAGCAGGCGGGCAAAGCCAAAATAATCAGTATTATAGCCCTCTGCCTGCCTGCCGTTAAAAAAGACAGTATTGACCGCGCCAATCGCCTGGGCCTCCGGCGCAATCACATCCAGGCTTTCCATTACCGCTACCTTATGAGGAATCGTAACATTCAGCCCGCGATATGTTTTTCGCAGCTCTTTGATTTTTGCTGCCAGCTGTTCTCCGGGCACTTCAATCAGTTCATATCCGGCAGTGATCCCCAGCTGGCGGAACACCTCCTGATGAATCTGCGGGGAAATACTGTGCCCGAGTTTTGCCCCCAATAATCCGAATTGCATGCCAATCTCCATTCTGCCGCCTTCAGCCAGCGGCACAGACAGTGATGAAAGCAGTGAATTTTTACACCGGTCTCCCTACAGCGTTCCAACCCTGTCGCCAACATAGTTGCCCAGTATCTTACAGTAAGCGCTGTATTCCGCCACATCCTGCAGGCCCTTGCGCACCCTGGGGTCATCCAGGTTTCCGGTCAGGTCAATGTGGAAGAAATATTCCCAGGACCTCCCCTCCATGGGACGGGACTCCAGATTGAACATATTTAAGCCGCATTCATAAAAATGCCGCAGCACTTTATACAGGGAACCCGGCTCATGCTTTGTAGCGATGACTACGGTAATCTTATCCGCATCCGGACGGTGCTCCGGCTGGTCGGCAATGATGATGAACCGCGTGTGGTTGGCCGTATTGAAATTGATATTTTCTGCCAGGATTTCCAGTCCGTACAGTTTGGCCGCCTGCCGGGAAGCCACAGCGCCTTTTTTCAGGTCTCCGCTTTCGCTGACCATCTGGGCGCTGCGCGCCGTGTTAAAGAACGGCGTCAGTTCAATATAGGGATGCTTCTTGAAAAATTCACGGCTCTGCTCCAGGCCCTGTGGATGGGAGTACACCTGCTTAAGGTCCTCAATTTTTGCCCCGGGCAGGCCTAACAGGTTCTGGTCGACCTTGATGATCTTTTCCCCGACAATATGACAGTCATATTTCCGTACCAGATCGTAAACCTCGGTAATACCGCCGGTAGAAGAATTTTCAATAGGCAGCACGCCATATTTGATCTCATGGTTTTTAACAGCTACGACCACATCTTCAAAATGCACATAGTTCATTTCAACCTTGGCAATGTCTGCAAAATAATCCTCCAGCGCCTGATGGCTGAACGAGCCCTTGACGCCCTGATAGCCAACGCGGATTGGTTCTGCGCTCTGCTCTTTCTTTTTGATATTGGCTGCCAGGATATCAATCTGCAGGTTGCGGCTGGTTTCCATGATCTTTTCCATAATTTTCCGCATTTGCGGCGCATAGGCAAGGTTTCTCAGCTGCCCCACCACTTTGGCAATGACCTGGTCTTCCCGTTCCCGGTCCAATACCTGCATATTGCGTTCATCTTTATAGGCAGCTACCTGCTGCACTACATCCATCCGTTTTTCCAGCGCATCCACAAGGATGGCATCCAGATGGTCTATTTCCTCACGCAGTTTTGTCAACTCAGCTTCTGCCACGTTCTTCATCCTTTCATTCCAGCAACATATCCAGCAACACCCAGGCCGTAACTGCTTCTATTACAGGAACTGCCCTCGGTACGATGCAGGGATCATGTCTGCCTTTGATTTCCAGAACCGTATCTTTGCCTGCCACAAGATCAACCGTCTGCTGCGGCCGGCTGATGGACGGCGTAGGCTTGATCGCTACCCGGAACAGCACCGGCATGCCGTTGGTGATGCCGCCGGTAATGCCGCCGTTATGGTTGCGGGTCGTTTTTACCGTACCGCCTGCAAAGGTCATCGGGTCATTGGCTTCACTGCCCTTTAAGGCCGCTATGCCAAAGCCTGTGCCAAATTCAACCCCTTTTACCGCCGGAACGGAAAACAGGGCGTGAGACAGCCGGCTTTCCAGTGAATCAAAGAACGGGTCGCCAATGCCTGGCGGCATGCCGGTCGCCATGACTTCGATCACACCGCCCACGCTGTCCTGCTGCTCTCTGGCGGTCATGATTTCTGCCTCCAGCATCGCAGCCTTATTGGGTTCCAGTACCGGCAGGACCTGTTTCCGTAATTCCCTGAGACATGCTTCCGTTTCCCCCAAGGGATTGAACAGGCTGTCGGTTACCTGCCCGATGCGGGCTATGTGCGCGCCCACGATGATTCCCTTTTTCGCCAGTATCGTTTTGGCTACGGCGCCGGTAAATACCAGCGGCGCTGTCAGACGCCCGGAAAAATGGCCGCCGCCCCGGTAATCATTAAAGCCCTGATACCTGATCTTTCCGGCATAATCCGCATGACCCGGCCGCATCTGGTTTTTCAGTATGCTGTAGTCCTTCGAATGCTGGTCGCTGTTGGGAATCAGTACACAGACCGGCGTTCCGGCTGCCCTGCCTTCAAACACGCCGCTTTCTATAATAAAGGCGTCCTTTTCCTGCCGCTGGGTACTCATCAGATTCTGTCCCGGCGCGCGGCGCGCCATCTCTTCTTTGATGAATGCCTCGTCGATCGGGGTTCCCGGCGGCAGCCCGTCCAAGACAAGCCCGATTCCTTTGCCATGAGACTCTCCGAAGATTGTCATACGTATGTTACGGCCATATGTGGCGCCCATAAATTTCACCTCATTCTATTACGGCTGCCTTGCCTCCGACAGCCGCATAATCATTCCAGAACGCAGGATACGATTTTCCTACACTTTCGCCTCCGGTCAGCGTAACCGGGGCTTTACAGGCCAGCGCGGCAACTGCCATGCTCATGGCGATCCGGTGATCGTTCCAGGCATCCGCGACAGCGCCTCCGGCCAGTCCTTCCGGTCTGCCCTGAATCAGAAGCCCTTCCGGTTCTTCCGTAATATCGGCTCCCAGTTTTTGCAGCTCAGCGTGCATGGCCGCCAGCCGGTCACACTCTTTGATGCGCAGCCGCCCGGCATTGATGATACGCGTTGTCCCTTCCGCAACGGCAGCCGCAACGGACAGGACCGGCACCAGGTCCGGACAGTCTGCCGCATCAATTACACAGCCATGCAGTCGGGATGGCCGTACCAAAAGAGCCGTATCCGTTTCTGTAATCGCTGCCCCCATATCACGTAAAATTCGCAGAACCGCCCTGTCACCCTGCAGGGACGAAGCGCTTAACCCTCCGCATTCCAGGCCGACGTCGCTGCCAACAGCACCCGCCACCAGCCAGAATGCGACCTGGGACCAGTCACCTTCCACCTGCACCCGGTCTGCCGGAGCCTGATACCGCTGCCCGCCGGGAATCCGGTAATGCAGCTTGTCTGTCCGGATGATTTCAATACCAAACTGTTCTAGACTGCTGA
>JAFTZZ010000242.1 GCA_017460905.1 Acidaminococcaceae bacterium
CACGAACCCGCAACCGGATCCTGTATTGCCTGAACCGGAACGACACATACAAAATTTAAAAACGGGAAAAGAAAACGAGGTAAAAAACGAAAATTTTCGTTTTTTACCTCGAAAACCACAATTTGTAATAGCCCGACCACAATAAAATTTATAGGACAACCACAGTCTGTTTATAGGTCCGACCACAATTTTGCAATAGGGTCGACCACAGGATTATTTATAGACCCAAAATTAACCGCTCCCGCCGTAACTGGCAGGAGCGGTTTTGCATGCCTATTTTTATTCTATGGCTTCCCGCAGCGCGTCCATAATGTCCTTGCGCTGGGTTTCGTTGTAGACCTTCTCTTCGTCGCCAGACTGAATCTGCCGGAAGTACACGTTGCGCATGTTGTTGGTGCGGGCGATGCTTTTCAGCTGCACATAACGGTCCTTCGGGTCGGTGCTGGTGAAGAACAGGAATTTTTTGCTGATGACTTCCAGGGGGCGCAGGTTGTGGGATGTGAAAATTAACTGGCCCATGCCTTTTTCCGCAAAGATTTCCAAAATTTCACCAAAGATATATTCAAAGATGCCTGCGTCAAATTCGTCGATGGCAAGGGTGAAGGACGGATCGTTGTAAGCGGCTGTCAGCAGGCTGGTGAGGGAAATCAGGCGGCGGATACCGTCCGATTCGTCGCGCAGCGGCAGTTCGGTTCGTATGTCCTGTTCATTTTGCGGCGGAAGAGCAGTTTCTTTTTCTAATTTGTCAGGCAAAAGCGACGCAGTCTTTTCATTTGTCGCATCGGAAAGAGGCGGCACTGTTTCAATTTTCGGTTTGTTTGAAGCTTCAGGCTTCTGGCGAATGGCGATAACATCGACCAGCTGTCCCACGGTGCCGTCTTTCATCACCGGCTGCGCGATGCTGCGCAGTTCAATGGTGAGCCCCGGTATCAGTTTGGAAATGACGGTATTCACTTTGGGAATGTAGTCGGAGACGTCTTCAAATACAGCCTGCGTCATGGCGGTGGGGCGGTCGGTCTGGATGGGGAACGACCCCTTGGGCGTATGCAGCAGCAGCGCCAGGTTCAGGCGGATCAGGCCGGAGGAACGGGTGTTGACTACAAAGAAATAATTCAGTCCGTAAAAATTCAGCTCCAGCAGCACCTGCAGGTATTCGGAATAATTTCCGGCGGCAATCAGGTCCCGTATCGTTTCCGTCATAAAAATGAAGGACTGGGAACGCTCGCTGGCCAACCGTTTGTCAATTTCCAACTGCAGCGCCTTGCGGTTGTTTTTATCCATGCCGAGCATGAATTTGTGGCGTGATTTCGGGCCGAAGGGCATCTCGTCGCCGGTGGTGTCGATGACGGGGTTCATGCGCTGGTCGCTGCCGTGGAACGGGCCGGACATGCTGAGGACTTCGTCGAAGATGCGCACCCGGAATTTGGAAACCGGCGCTGCCGAATAGTCCGGCGCCGTATCCATGCGATCCTCAGAGTCGACCATTACCTTTTCCGCGGCCAGGCAGAATTCATACTGTGCCTTGCGGACGCGCCCGTCTTCATACTGCAATTCGAACAGGAAAGTGAGCCTAGCAAATTCCTTGCCTTTGGCAATGCATTCGGAAAACAAATCCTGCACCTTGCTGCCCCGCAGCAGCTGCTTTAAAATATACAGCGCATCGATGAACGCCGTCTTGCCGGAACCGTTCTGCCCATACAGGCCGAGAATATCGGCGCCGGTTCCGTAAGGAACAAAATATTTGCCGCAGTGGAAATTGATTTCCCCGTACTCAACATTTTTAAAATCCTGCAGGATTGCCTTGGTCAGCCGGACGAAGGGCAGCCGGACGCTGTGCTCTTCTGTGATAAATTTGTTTTGTGATTTGGATTGCGTGTCTAAAGAAAGTTTCATGATAACCTCGTTTCTTGAAAAATTACTGATTCATTTGTTTGTACGCATGCATAAAAAATGTAAAATATTGTTTACGATGCGCTTTTAAACCGTTTGCCTGTTTGCGAAAAAACAATCTGCATAACAGATTTATCTAATCAGCAATTTCCTAAATTTAATATAAAATAAATTATTGGATTTTGAATTTATCTTTAACATTATTATAAAATGAAACGCAAAAAAATACAACGAAGCGAAAAGAAAAAATTATGTGATGTGATTTGTGATATAATTATTAAAATCACAATTATTAAAAATCGTAATGGAATAAAGTGGGGGGATACGGTTATGGGATGGACGTGCGTTGTTGCCGGCTGTGAGCTTGCAGATATCAAACAGGACCGGAAAAATGCCAAAGGCTTTGAACGCTATGATATTTCAGAAAAGGCAGTGTACTTTGAAGGACGTTACCTGCCGGTCGCGCAGATAAAAAGCGTTCGCGTCCAGCCCTCGGTTTACCGTCCGAGGCACAGCTGCGGCGTAGGTTTTCCGATTTTTAAAATACGGCTCGATTACGGTGCGGAAAGACCGGTGGTGCTGGCAATCGAAAGTGAAAAGAAAGCCAATGCGGCAGTCGATATGATCTGCCGGGCGAATCCGGACATTGTTTTGGAAAATTATCTCGATCCCCATACGGGGCTGAAACCGGAAAAGATTTCGCCGCCGTTGTATTGAGGTCGAAAATAATACGATAAAAATATGTCAGCATTTATAAATCTGGAATTTGGCAGAATAAGGAGAGGTAACCATGTTGATTAAACTTGATGTTACGACAGGAAAACATACTGAGATGAAGGATATTACCCGCCTGATACAAAAGGCTGTGACGGACAGCGGCGTTACGGACGGAGTTTGTATTGTGTTCGTCCCTCACACGACGGCGGCGGTTACAATCAATGAAAATGCAGACCCGGACGTGGTGCGGGATTTTACTATGGAAATCAACAAAATCGTTCCGTGGGAAGACGGCTATCATCACATGGAAGGCAATTCGGCGGCGCACCTCAAGTCAAGTCTGATAGGTTTTTCCGAGCAGCTGTTAATTGCTAACGGAAGGCTTGTGCTGGGAACCTGGCAGGGAATCTATTTCTGTGAATTCGACGGGCCGCGGCGGCGTAAGGTGTATGTTAAGGTGATGGAAGGGTAAAGCGAGATCAAGAGAAAGTTAAAATAAAAGGAGCCGGATTTTATTATGGTAAAGTTTGTATTAAATGATTATCACAGAAATGTTTCTGATGAAGAATTGATTGAAGATGTTGTACGTGTTGCTAAAAAATTAAAGAAAACGACATTAACAGCAAAAGAATATACTTTAAATGGTACATATCATTCATCAACACTTTCTCATAGGTTTGGTTCTTGGAAAAAGGTCCTTGAACTAAGTTCATTGACAATAAAAGGACATAATTTTAAGTATACTTTTTCAGATGAAGATGTAATTGAGGATTTAAAACGAGTAGCTTTTGAATATAAAAAAGAAACATTAACTAGCAATGAATATAGTAAATACGGAAGATGTCATGGAGATACTTTAAGCCGACGTTATGGAACATGGAATAAAGTACTGGAACTTGCCGGATTAAAAAATGTTATGAATAGAAATTTTACAAACGAAGATTTGTTTGTAGAAATTGAAAGAGTTTGGACTTTGTTAGGGCGTCAGCCAACAACGACAGATATAAAAAATGGCATTTCAAAATATTCATTAAACAGTTATGCTCGCAGGTTTGGCGGTTGGCGGTCTGCATTACAGGCTTTTGTTGATTATATTTATGATGAGTCGGAAAGCAATAAAGATTCGTTTGACAAAACAGAAAAGGTTGATTCAGACAATAATAATAAAGAGATAAAGGTAGTTAAAAAAGGTGTTATTGTTTCAAAACAGCATGCAACTGGCAGAGATGTGAATTTAAGGCTTCGTTTTAAAGTTTTGCAAAGAGATAATTTCAAATGTTGTAGCTGTGGCGCTTCTCCTGCAAAAGATCCGTCTGTTGAATTACATGTAGATCACATCATTCCATGGTCAAAAGGCGGAGAAACAACAATGGAGAATCTGCAAACGCTTTGTTCAAAATGCAATTTGGGAAAAAGTGATTTAGTATAAAGTATTATTTTTCGTTGATTATATTGGATTTTTGTTAGATAATTGGTATGGAAGAAAGGCGTGATATAGTATGAGTGAAAAACAGATTGCAATTGCTGATATGCAGTGCTGGGTCTTTCGTCATGCACAACGTAAATGGAAAATTTCCCCTTCCGTTTGTGCGGAGTTGTTTAAAAAATATGATTTATTTGGCTTTATTGATGAATGCTATGACCTTCTTCATGTAAGCGGGTATCAGCGTGCGCTGGATGATGTGGAAGAGATACTGCGCAGTAAGGGGGTAGTGGTATGATTAGAATTCCGGAAGACGGAATCCTTTATCATGGAAGTTACATAGAAGTATCAAAAATTGACTTGGGTCTATGCCGCGAAGGCCTTGACTTTGGAAAAGGTTTTTATCTGACATCTTCCTTTGAACAGGCTCTTTCCTATGTTCCGGCATCCGTGAAGAAGGCAAAACGCAGAGGTATATTGCCGGAAACTTTTCAAAATAAAAATGGGAAGGTCTCTGTATTTCAGTTTATACCAACGCCAAACCTTTCCGTTTATTGTTTTGCTGATGCGGATAAGGAGTGGCTGCATTTTACTGCATGTAACCGAAACCGAAATTTGTTTCCTGAACTTCGAGAAAAATTTTCAAAAGTTGATATTATTGGAGGGAAGGTTGCAGATGATTTGACAGCTGTTACATTGAACAACTATGTTTCCGGAACATATGGGGAACCCGGTTCTGAAACGGCGGATCGCATCGCGATAGAACTGCTGGAACCGGAACGATTGAAAGATCAGTTTTGTTTTCGAACAGAAGCGGCCATACAGCAATTGCGCTTTATCAGGAGTGAACGATATGATAAAAGTTTTAAGTAAACCGGCGGTTTCAACGGAACGTAAAGAGGCAACGGCTATTACTGTTATGCGGTGTATGCTGGTATCTTATGCAAATGAAAAGCATATTCCTTTTGATCAGGTTATATTGGATTTTTCCAGATCGAAAACTTATGAAGACTTGTTTGATTTTGAAACTGAAATATGGAAAGAGGGGCCGGATTATCTTAGATCGCTGTATGAAGAAGAAAAACAGATGAGTCCCCCTGTTCTGTTACAGAAATAAATTTTCTTTTTATAGCGAGGATCGATTAGAAATTAGTTACGCTTTACGGACAATTTGGAAATTCAATGGTATCTTTCTAAACAATTATTGATTTTCACCCCGCAGTATTATACAATAAGACTGCGGGGTGAAAATATTATGATAAAGACATATGAAATGATTATGGATGAGTTGTCTGGGTATGCGAATCCCCGGCAAAAGCTTGGCAGACTGGTCAGGGAAGGAAAATATTTTCCGATAGTCCGGGGGTTGTATGAGACAGATCCGGGCACATCGGGGTATTTGCTGGCAGGAAGTATCTACGGGCCGTCCTATTTATCATTTTCATTCGCGCTTTCTTATTACGGTTTGATACCGGAAACTGTATATATGTATTCATCCGCAACATTTGATAAAAAAAAGAAGAAAATGTACCAGACTGCTTTTGGCATTTTTACATATCGTGATGTTCCGAAGTCTGCATATCCGCATGGAATTCTGATAAAAAATGAAAAGGATTACTTTTTTCAGATTGCGTCGCCGGAAAAAGCGTTATGCGATCAACTTTATACAATCAGTCCTGCAGGCACGATAAAAGAAATAAATAAATTGTTGTGGGAAGATTTGCGCATGGAAAGGAATGCAGTTTTTGATTTGAATGTTGACGTGATTGAATATCTGTCATCTCTTTATCATTCAACAAATGTAAATCTTCTGGTAAAGGTGTTAAAGAAGGGAAAATATTTTGATTGACTGATGATGCTGCAGGAATGAATGAAATAATATATTGCTCTGCCTGACAATGACGGGAGGCTCTGAAAATGAATTTGAAAAAATAAACGGTTGTAATCAGGAAAGGATTTGTGAACATGAAACGTAATTTTACACTTGCAGGGCCTTTTGGGGAATTGCAGGGTGTGATTCATGAGTGTGATGTTGCAGCAAAACGGCGCGCGGTCCTGGTGATGGCCCACGGGTTCCGCGGTTCCATGGAGGGCGGCGGACGGGCGGCGCTGCTGGCGGAGGAAATCAGCGAAACGATTTGTACGGTGGTGCGTTTTAATTTTACCTGGTGCACGATGTTAAGCAATCAGGTGGCGGAGCTGAAAGCAGTGCTGGATTTTGTGCGTAAGTCGCTGCAGCCGGAGAAGCTGTTTTTGCTGGGCCGCAGTTTCGGCGGTGCAACCTGCATTATTACAGCCTGCGGGAATGCGGATTACCGCCCGGACGGCATGGTGCTGTGGTCGGCGCCCAACAGCCTGAAGAAAACATTCATTCAGGTGCTGGGGGAAGAAAAATTTCAGGAAGCTTTGCAAGGGAAAGATATGCTGCTGGCAGACGACAGAGGTAACGATTTGATTCCGGCGGCGTTTGTGAAAGATTTGCTGCAGTATGATCTGGGCGATTTGCTGCAGCGCTGGCAAAGCGGGCCGCTGCTGATCATTCACGGCGAAAAGGATTGCATCGTGACACCAGAACAGGCAAAAGCGAATTTCAACCTGGCCGGCGGTGATAAGCAACTGCATTATATGAAGGACGACGATCATCATCTGGCGCTGCGCTGTCATGAGGCGGGCGAACTGGTAAAGGGATGGTTGAAAGAAATCAGTTAACGGATTAATAATAAACTTTTCAAGACATGTTGGTGCAAAAATGAAGTCGAAATGATGTCAAGATTACATATAAACAGTTTGTGATTGTGTTACGATTCCATTTATGGAAGGGCTATGAATGAAAATGTTGCAGATTAAAAAAACAGTTTTACCCGAAGACTTGCAGTTAAATGAAACAGAAAAAATCCTGCTGGCTGCGGAAGAAGAAAAGCGCGGCGAAACGCTGACGGAAATGCCGAAGGATGAGAAGTACAATATGTGCTTTGCCTGCGGGGAAGAGAATCCCATCGGGCTGCATTTGCATTTTTTCTGGATTCCCGACGGCGTGCTGGCGTTTTTTACACCGAAGCCGGAGCACCAGAGTTACAACGGACGGATGCACGGCGGGCTGATCACGGTTCTTCTGGATGAAATTATGGGCAATTATCTTTTTAAAAAAGAAGGCGTGCCTGCGTATACGGCGCGCATCGACCTGCGTTTTCGCACGCCGGTGCAGATTGGCTCAACGATTCGCTGTGAAGGCCACGAGGTGCGGCGCAAGGGGAGACTGGTTATCATGGAAGGTGTCATCACAAATCCGGACGGCACGATCGCAGCGGAAGCGACGAGCACGCTGATGCTGGAGAAGGCGTAAAAATATTTTAAAGGAAAGTTGTAATTGGTATGGTTAAACTGTCATTGAAAGATAAAATTATGGCGTTCATGCAGCGGGAGTCCTACGCGCCCATGACGGCGGAGGAAATGATCTTCGCGATTCCGGTGAAAGAGGAGCCCATGCATGAATTTTGGCAGGCTATCATGGAACTGGAGCAGGGCGGGTATATCGTCAAGACCCGTTTTGAAACCTATGGCCTGCCGGAGAAGATGGGACTGGTGGCCGGGCGTTTCCAGCTCAGCAGCAAGGGCTTCGGTTTCCTGATTCCGGATAACAAAGGCAATAAGCCGGACGTATTCATTCCGCCCCGCAAGCTGCACGGCGCGATGAACAATGACCGGGTCATGGCGCGGGTGGACAGTCACGCTCCCGGGCGCCGTCCGGAAGGGGAGATCATCCGCATTATCGAACACGCCAATACGCGGATTGTGGGCGTGTTCAAGCGCACTATGGATTTTGCGTTTGTGACGCCGGACGATAAACGGATCGGCGGCGATATTTATATTCTGCGCAAAAATTTCGGCGGCGCGGCCAACAACCAGAAGGTCATCGTGGAAATTACGGAGTGGCCGACGGAGAACCGTCGCAGCGCGGAAGGCCGCGTGGTGGAAGTGCTGGGCTACGTGGGCGATCCGGGGCTGGAAATTCTTTCTATTATAAAACAGCATGAGCTGCCGCTGGATTTTCCCGATAACGTTAAGCGGGCAGCGGCCCGTGTCCCCGCGGAAATCCGTGACAAGGATCTGAAAGACCGGGAAGACCGGCGGAATCTGCCCATTGTTACGGTGGACGGAGAGGACGCGAAGGATCTGGACGATGCGGTGTATGTGCAGCTTCTGGAGAACGGACGTTACCTGTTGGGCGTGTACATCGCGGATGTCAGTTATTATGTGAAGGCAAAAACGCTGCTGGATCAGGAGGCGCAGGCGCGGGGCACCAGCGTGTATCTGGTGGACCGGGTGCTGCCCATGCTGCCGCCCCGTCTCAGCAACGGCGTCTGCAGCCTGAATGAGAACGAAGACCGCCTGGTCATGGGCTGCGAGATGGAGATCGAAGCGGACACAGGCAAAGTTGTGAAATATAATATTTTCCCGGGCGTGATCCATTCTCATCACCGGCTGAGCTATAATCTGGTGCGGAGTATTCTGGAAGAGGGCGACAGGGAAACGCGGGCCCAATATGCGGACATCGTTCCCATGCTGGAGGAGATGCGGACGCTGTGCCGTATTCTGCAGAAGAAGCGCGCGCGGCGCGGCGCTATTGAATTCGATCTGCCGGAGCAGAAGGTGATTCTGGATGAAGGGGGCAAGCCGCTGGAAATCAAGCAGCGCATCCACGGGCTGCCGGAGTCGATTATTGAGGAGTTTATGCTGGCGGCCAACGAAACGGTGGCGCGGCATCTGACCATGCTGCAGTGGCCCTGCGTGTACCGCGTCCATGAAACGCCGACAGAAGACAAGATAGAAGGGCTGGCGAAGCTGCTGCAGAGCTTCAACGTGAAGCTGCGCATTCCCAAAAACGGGGAAGTGCGTCCCAAGGATGTGCAGGCGGCGCTGGCAGAAATGAAGGAACGGCCGGAAGAGCGGCTGGTGAACACGGTGGCGCTGCGCTGCATGCGGCAGGCGGTGTATCAGACGGAAAACATTGGCCATTTCGGGCTGGCAGCGGAATATTACTGTCACTTTACTTCGCCTATCCGGCGTTATCCGGACCTTTTGGTGCATCGCATCCTGCATGCGTGGCTGAAGGACCCGGATCTGACGCACAGCCTGTCGGCACTTTCGGAGGAAAGTCTGGAAAGCATGGCGGAGCATTCGTCCCTGCAGGAACGCAACGCGGCGGAGGCGGAGCGGGAAACGGTGGACCTGAAAAAGGCGGAGTACATGCTGGAGCATATCGGCGAGACTTACGAAGGCGTCATTTCCGGCGTGGCTTCCTACGGCATGTTTGTGGAGCTGCCCAACGGGGTGGAAGGTCTGGTCCACATGTCCAGCCTCATGGACGATTATTATGAATTCATTGAAGACCGCTACTGCCTGACGGGAACCCATACGGGCAATACCTATCGGCTGGGGGACACCGTTGAGGTCGAAGTGCTGCAGGTCAATATGGAGGACCGCAGTATCGATTTTATCATGGCCGGGGAAAACGATGCCATGCGGGATTACATTAAGACCCAGCTGGACGGGCGCGGCGGCAGCGCGCAGAAGGCCGGTGGAAAAACCCGGAAAGCTGGCAGCAGAAGCCGTATGCCGGACGGGATCATCGAAACCCATAAAGCTAAAAACGGCAGCGTTTCGGTTTTGTTGGAAGAGCTGCGCCAGGACGCCGTCCAGGCGACCGGCGGCGGACGGAAGAAAAATAAGCGGCGTCACGGTAGCCACGAACAGGTCAACGGCGTGGTCCGTCCGTATGCGAAACGGGGCAAGGGCGGCATCGGCGGCAATAAGTACGCAGGCTCCGGCAGCCGGAAAAAACGCAGACGATAGAGGAAATAATTGTTTTGCGGCGAATAATATATAAATCAGAAATTTTCTTCAGGAGAGCTTATGACGGAAACAAAAATAAAAATTATTACGGAAAACCGCAAAGCCCGTCACGATTACAACATCGTGGAAGCGATGGAAGCCGGCATCGAGCTGGTGGGTACGGAAGTGAAATCGCTGCGGGCCGGTAAGGTCAATTTAAAAGACAGCTTCGTCCGGGTCACTAAAAAAGGGGAACTGGTGGTGATGAACATGCACATCAGTCCGTATGATTTCGGCAATTACAACAATCACGACCCGCTGCGCACCCGGCGTCTGCTGATGCACCGCAGGGAAATCGACAGGCTCTTTGGCAAAGTGAAAGAGAAAGGGTATTCGTTGATTCCGCTGAAACTGTATTTCAAGCGGGGCTTTGTGAAGATGGAGCTGGCGCTGTGCACCGGCAAAAAGATTTACGACAAGCGCCGCGATATGGCGGAGAAGGACGCGAAGCGGGAGATGCAGCGTGTAATTAAAGAACGGAATAAGTTTTAGGATAGCTGTTTGCCGCGGCAAGGAAAAGACAAAAGCAATCCGGCACGGTTTGCGATGTCTTTTCCCTGACTGGCAAGGTTATGCATAATACAAGAGGGATCAAGTGAGACGCAGACAGAGTGCAATCGAAACCTATCGCCTGGGCGAAATAGAATATCTGTTGCAGTACAAACGGATCCGCCGCATGTATCTGCGGTTTAAGATGCCGGAGGCAAAACCGTTTGTGACTGCGCCTTTTTCTACGCCGCTGTCTGAGGTCGAACAGTTTATTACGGTCAATCTGGAATGGATCCGGAAGCAGCAGCGCAGGCAGGAACAGCTTGCCCTGCAGCCGGTGCGCCGCTATGTGTCCGGGGAAACGGTGTATGTCTGGGGCGCCGCCTATGAGCTGCTGGTGCTGACAGATGCGGAGATGGCCCGGCAGCTGTGCGGGCTGGAAGCGGCAGCGCTGCTGCAGCGGGGCAGGGCTTTTGTGCGGACGGAAAACCGGAAGCTGATCCTGGCCTGTCCGGAAGCCTTCGATGCTGCGCAGCGGGAGGAATGTCTGGACCAGTGGCTGAAACGGCAGGTAGAAGCGTTCCTTCCCGTCGTCTTTCAGGGCTGCGGCTCAATTGTAGGAAAACGGGAGACCAGCTGGTATGTCCGCAAGATGAAGACACGCTGGGGCACCTGCAACATCCGGACTGGGCGTATCTGTATCAACCTGACGCTGGGGCACCTGCCGCCGGAATTTTTAAGCTACATCGTTACCCATGAGCTGACGCACCTTTGGGAAAAAGGCCATGGGGAAAAATTCCGGGAACGCATGGACCTGTATTATCCCCAGTGGAAAGAACGGCGCAAAGAAATTATGAAACTGGCGTACATGATATGACATTTTTATTTATTTGCCCGTTGTGTTTCAGAGATTTTCAACAGATGGATATTTGTGATATAATATCCGTAATGAATGGCGGCGGAGATGATACTAAGCTGTTACAGTGTATTTGGTTTATCGGCGATTTGGCAAGGAACAGGAGTTTTACCTGAATGAAAAATTAATACAAAAGGTTTCAGAAAGGAGCAATGAAGATGAAAAAGTATGTTTGCAACGTTTGCGGTTATGTGTATGATCCGGCAGAAGGCGATCCGGATAACGGTGTAGCGGCCGGCACTGCCTGGGAAGATGTTCCGGCGGAATGGGTCTGCCCGCTGTGCTCTGCGCCGAAGGAAGATTTTTCGGAAGAATAGATCTGGAGCATGTCTGATTGCGTAGTTTATATGTATGCAGTAAAACAGGCTGCAACATCTTATGAGAGGAATCATTGTGTAAAGCAGAGGTGCTGCTATGAAATTTAAACAGTTTCTATTAGGTGTTCTTTTAACAACATTTCTGTTTTCATGCTTTGCAGGAAAGGCGGTGCAGGCGATGGAAAGTAAAAAAGTAGTTCTTGATCCGCTGCCGAAGTCTGCGGCAGCGATTGCCCCTGCCAAAACACCGCAGCAGACGGCGGCGTTTGCCGTTGCGGCGCTGGTGCGGTATACGGAAGATGCAGAAGCGGGCATTGCCATGCTGGATAAACTGCTGGGCCCGCGTCCGTTAAGTAATTTGAGCAAACAGCAATTGCGAGACCAGCTGCGGGGTAAGGAATATACAGCCCGTTCGTATTTTGACGGAGCGACGCCGGATAACAATTATACGCCCGGCATGCCTTATACACTGACGGTTTCGGAAACGCCGTACAGCTACCAGAACAAGGATTACGCGCAGCTGTGGGTGAAAAGCGGCGGCGCGGACAATCCCCGTCCCATCACCATGCGCCTGAAACCTTCGACCGGCGAATGGTATTTGTGGGAATATGCGGGGCTGCTTGCAGGCATCCGGATTCCCGCCAAGGACGATCCGTGGAGATAATTGCAATTCAGATAAGCACACAAATTCAAACAGGGTTGCGGCAAGCTGTCGCAGCCCTGCTTTGCTAATATCAGTTTATTGTAATAATTTCACAGTTGTTTTGCTGAATTTGCGGCGGTGCTGTGCTATAATTTACAGTTAGAAGACTGTTTCTAAAACGCAAGGAGGGATGCATATGAAAAAGATGTTTGCTATGGTGTTGCTGCTGCTGGCATTTTGTTCTTCTGCTTTTGCCGCGGATGCGAATACATCAGAGGTGGCAAAGGATTACCAGGCGATGCTGGGCGGCGATAATGCAGTTGTGGAAATGACAGAGCGGAATGTGATGGCGGCCATTGCCGATCTGAAAGTGTATGGGAAACTGGATTCTGTCGTTTTGCCGAAGGGGCTGAAAAATTACCGGATCATCCGTGCGGGTAACGAGCAGGCATTCCTGATCATTCCGCATTTTGCCAGGACGCGTATAACAGTTTTAAAGGCGGCGACGCGCAAGGAGGAAGGCGCGCTGAAAGGCGTCTTTGAAGGGCGGTCGTTGGTGCTGTTCTGCAATAAGGGCGATGCGCTGATTGAAATGCTGGTGCGCAACGGGCATGGCATCCAGATGGTAAGCTTCGTGCCGGAAGCGGAAGAACTGCAGGAGAACGGACAGCCCGGCGGCGTTGTGATTTCCGAACGGAAGCAGCGCTTCCTTAAGGACATCACGACACAGATCGCCCATGACGGGGAGATTATAAAGGTAGAGTAAGCAAAACAGGGAGAAGGAAACGATGACGACAGCGGTTGAACAGAACCTGACCCTTTTGACAGATTTTTATGAGCTGACGATGGGGAACGGATATTTTTTGAATGGATTTTATAAAAAGCAGGCATATTTCGATGTGTTTTACCGCAGTGTGCCGGACGGCGGCGGCTTTGCCATCGCCTGCGGGCTGACGGACATCATTGACTATGTGCAGAATCTGCACTTCAGTGAGGCGGATATTGAATTTCTGCGCAGCAAGAAAATTTTTGACGAAACATTTTTGAAATATCTGCGTAAATTTAAATTTACCGGTGATATTTATGCGGTGCCGGAAGGCACGCCGGTGTTCCCTTATGAACCAATCATCACAATTAAGGCGCCGGCGGCGGAAGCGCAGCTGATGGAAACCTTCATCCTGCTGTGCATCAATCACCAGTCCTGCATCGCAACCAAGGCCAACCGTGTCGTACGGGCTGCCAAGGGGCGGGCGGTTATGGAATTCGGATCCCGCCGCGCCCAGGGTGTATCCGGCGCTGTCATCGGGGCGCGGGCGGCGTACATCGGCGGCTGTGTGGCGACAGCCTGCACATTGACGGACGAATTGTACGGCGTTCCTGCGGCAGGAACCATGGCCCATTCCTGGGTACAGATGTTTGATACGGAGTATGAAGCGTTTAAGTTTTACGCAGAAACATATCCCAACAATGCGGTGCTGCTGGTGGATACCTATGATACGCTGAAGAGCGGCATTCCCAATGCGATCAAAGTGTTTAAGGAATATCTTGCTTCCGGCAAGGCCTTTGGCAATTTCGGTATCCGCCTGGATTCCGGCGATTTGGCGTACCTGACGAAAAAAGCCCGGGTCATGCTGGACGAAGCCGGTCTGCAGGATGCGAAGATTGTGGTTTCCAATTCGCTGGATGAATACCTTATCCGCGATCTGCTGCAGCAGGGGGCAAAAATTGACTCCTTCGGCGTGGGCGAGCGGCTGATTACCAGCAAGAGCAGCCCGGTCTTCGGCGGCGTCTATAAACTGGCTGCGGTGGAAAAAGAAGACGGGACGATCGTTCCCAAAATTAAAATTTCGGAGAACATCGCGAAGATTACAAATCCCGGCTTTAAAAAGGTGTACCGCTTCTATGATAAAAAGACGGGCAAAGCGATTGCGGATGAAATCTGTCTGCATGAGGAAGTGATCTCCGAAGCGCTGCCGCATACGATTTTTGATCCGGAAGCTACGTGGAAGCAGCGGACGCTGAAGGATTTCCGGCTGCGGGAGCTGCAGGTGCCAATCTTTAAAAAAGGGAAACTGGTTTATAAACAGCCCGGCTTAAAAGAGCTGCAGGCATACTGCGCGAATGAAGTCGCCGGTCTGTGGGACGAAGTAAAACGGTTTGAGAATCCGCATAAATATAATGTGGACCTTTCCAAAAAACTTTGGAACCTGAAGCACGATATGCTGGCCGCGGCTGGGAAACGGGGAGAATAAAACCATCGGCGTATTGATGCAGGAACTGCTATAAAATCCTTTAAAATTTTAATAAAAAATTATGCGCACAGGGATTGAGCAAAACATCGGGAGTGTTTGCGAAACCCTGTGCGCATTCTTTTTTTAATAAATATAGATTGCCTTATAACATTTTCAGCAGCAAATCTGTCGTCTGCTGCAGGTAAGGCGCGTTGGTTTCTTCCAGCTTTCCGCTATCAGCGGCTTCGGCCAGCGCCGGATCGATGGGCAGCTTGTCCTGGCAGGTAACGTCGTGGGCCGCTGCGGTTTCGGTCAGCCGGCTCTTGCCGAAGAGGGCATGCTCCTGGCCGCAGCCGGGGCATTTAAAATAGCTGAAGTTTTCTACTATGGACAAAACGGGAACATCCATCATCTTCGCCATGTTGCAGGCTTTTTCCACGATCATGCCGACCAGCTCCTGAGGGGAGGCGACCACGATGATCCCGTCAACGGGCATGGTCTGGAAAACTGTCAGCGGGACATCGCCGGTTCCGGGAGGCATATCTACCAGCAGAAAATCCACATCGCCGTAAATCACATCGGTCCAGAACTGCTGGATTGCGCCTGCGATGACCGGCCCGCGCCAGACAACGGGATCGGTTTCGTTCTGCAGCAGAAGGTTGATGGACATGACCTTGATGCCCATACGCGTTTCCATGGGGAAAACGCCCCGGTCGGTCATCAGCGCATGCCCGCGCAGTCCGAAAGCCCTGGGAATGGAAGGCCCGGTCACGTCCGCGTCCAGTATTGCCACCTGCTTTCCGGCGCGCCGCAAAGCAACAGCCAGAAGGGAAGTGACCATGGATTTGCCTACGCCGCCTTTGCCGCTGACGACGCCGATGACTTTGCGGATATGGCTTTCTTTGTGCGCCGGTTTTTTGAAAGAAGCGGCATCCCGGCGTTCGCCGCAGTTTGCGGAACAGCTGCCGCAGTCATGTGTACAATTTGGCATAATAAAACTCATCTCCTGTATGATAGTGTTACAAATTATTAGCCTGTTATTGCAATACGTTTGCATTAACAAGTAATATTTAAAATCTTATAATAAATATTTATAAATAACTTGACATTCTTAATGAGAAAGATTACTATATTAATGGAACAGATATAGCTGTTATTCAGTTGTCCTGTTTCATTATAACACAAAAGTAAATATTGTGTAGTACAGGTGCCCGAAAGGGCCTAACAGAGAAGTCCGGTGCAAGTCCGGTGCGGTCCCGCCGCTGTAAGGGGGAGCAAATCTCAGATCGCCACTGAAACCGAGGTTTTGGGAAGGAGAGATGCGCGTTGAACCCGAGCCAGAAGAACTGCCTATACTGAACTCACTTCTTGACCCGCGAGCGACGGGGAGGAGATGACTGCAGATATTTTCAGGATGCAGCTGCCTTCGAACCGTCTTTTCAGAAGAAAAGACGATTTTTATTTTAGTTTATATACGGCCTGGACAACCGTCATATAATGATTTGCCATTCTCAAACCTTCCTGATTCGTATGCGCGGTAACGTAAGCGCAAGCCTCCGTTACCCGCACGAATTTTGGAAGCAGGGGCAGCCGACAGAACGAAGCAGACACGAATAAGATGTTTGTGAAATGTTTTTGAAATCCTGAAGGAATCGGTAATTCCGTTACAATTTTGCAGCAATCCCCACTCTCACACGACGGTTTTTTTTATTTTATGAAACAAATTCGGTAACAGCTGTCCGGCAACGGGCGGTTTTACATAGATTCAGCGACCGGGCGCATTTCCCGGAAGGAGAATCAATAATCTAATGAGGAGGTAAATTGTTTATGGCTGAACAAACCAACGTCGAGCCGTCCAACTCCAAGCCGATGACTGACAAGGAATTGGAAGAACTTCTGCGTAAGTCCGAGCAGAACGCAACTTATCCGGAAGTTAAGTTTGATGAGTTTACAGTCCCCACCCCGGAAGAATGGGTAGCGGCCTGTAACGAATTGTTAAAAGGCAAACCTTTTGACAAGATGATGTACACCAAAAACTATGAAGGCATCACCTTCGACCCCATTTACACTCTGCGTAAATGGAAAGACATCCTGCCTACGGATGATTATCCCGGCATGGGTGACTTCCTGCGCGGCAGCACGGTAAACGGTTACGTTCATGAACCCTGGGGCATCGCGCAGGCATGCGATCTCACCGAGCCGAAGGAAAACAACGAACTGCTGAAATTTGAAATTTCCAAAGGCAGCACCGTTTATCATGTACGCGTTGACAATGCTACCCTGGCAGGCGTAGATGTCAAAGATGCCGCAACTCCCGGCGACAAGGGCGTAAGCCTGACCACCGTGGAAGACATGCACACCCTGCTGGCTGATCTGGATCTGGAAAAATTACCCTTTATGTTATATACAGGGGAAGCTTCCACCCGTCTGCTGGCTATGACCGTAGCTGCTCTGAAAGCTGCCGGCAAAAAGATTGAAAAACTGCATGGTATCGTTGGCGCCGATCCCATCGGCGAACTGGTCAAAAACGGTAAGACCGCTGAATCCTTAGACGGTCTGTATGATCAGATGGCTGCTGTTATCAAATGGGCGGCTAAAAATGCACCGGGCCTGCGCACCATCCTGGTTCGCAGCACCGTATTCTCCCTGGGCGGCGCAGAAAGCGTTCAGGAAGTTGCATACACCTATGCAGTAGCGGTTGAATATGTCCGTCAGATGCTGAAACGCGGTCTGGACATTCATGAAATTTCCCAGGCTATCGCTTTTGAATTCAATCAGGGCGCTAACTTCTTCATGGAAATTGCTAAGCTGCGTGCAGCCCGCCAAATCTGGGCCAACATTATGAAAGAATTCGGCGCTGAAGAAGCTGACCGTGCTTCCTTCGTACATGGCCGTCCGGCATCCTTCACCAAGACCGTTATCGATCCGTATGTTAACATGCTGCGTAACTGCACGCAGTCCTTCTCCAGCGTAGTTGGCGGTGTTAACACCTACGAAAACGAGCCCTTTGACGAACTGATCCGCAAAGGCGACACCTTCTCCCGTCGTATTGCCCGTAACATCCATATCATGCTGCAGGAAGAATTCGGCATGATGGCTCCTGTGGATCCGGCTGGCGGATCCTGGGCAGTTGAAGCGCTGACCAAACAGATCACTGAAAAGATCTGGGCAAAATTCCAGGAAGTGGAAGCTGCCGGCGGCGTAATGGGCGCACTGAAAGACGGAAGCATCCAGAAAGCGATTGCCGATGTACTGGCAAGCCGCCTGAAGAATCTGGAATTACGCAAAGACCGTGCGGTTGGCGTAAATATGTATCCGAACATGACGGAAGAGCCGCTGGATCCCCGTCCGGAAAATACGGAAGAAATTAAGAAGATCCTGGCTGCTAACGTCGAAAAATATGTTGCTGACGTTGATGCAAAAGAAGCGGAAGCTAAACTGGCTGCTGTAAAAGCTGCTGCAGCTGACGCTCTGCTTGACGCAGAAGTTGAAGCATTCGCTGCAGGCGCAACGATCGGCCAGGTAGCAAAAGCTGCTGCCAAGGCTGCAGGCGACGTAACTGTAGAAGCGATTGCCGAACATCACTGGACGGAAAAATTCGAAGCCCTGCGCAGAGATACCGAAGCCTTCGTTGCCAAGACCGGCAAGAACGTAGAAGTATTCCTGGCTAACATGGGCCCGATTCCGCAGCACAAAGCCCGCGCTGACTTCTCCACCAGCTTCCTGCAGGTTGGCGAATTCAACGTTCATCTGAACAATGGCTTCCAGGATGACGCAGACAAGCCCGGTTCCCGTTGGGAAAAGGCTGCGGCAGCTCTGAAGGCCGGTATCGACGAAGCAGGCACTCCGTACGACTGCGCAGTTATCTGCTCCACCGACGCTACCTATCCGGAAGATGTTCCGGCGATTGCTCCGCTGCTGAAGGCTGCTAACCCGACCATGAAACTGTTCCTGGCCGGCGCTCCTGCCAAAGACATGAAACAGACATACCTGGATGCAGGTGTGGATGATTTCATCAGCGTATCCGCTAACTGCTTTGACATTCTGAAAGACTTACAGAAGAGGAAGGGGATGATTGAATAATGGCTATGAATCCTGATTTCACCAAGATCGCCTTTCCTGAACATCCCTCTTGTTCTTATGAGGACTGGAAGAAAGGCCTGGAGAAGAAAACCGGTGAAAACTGGGATGCCCTGAAAGGCACCACCCTGGAACGTATCCCGGTTGATCCTCTGTACACTCAGGACATTTACGCGTCCTGCAACCATTTGGATTTCATGAGCGGTATTCCTCCGTTCCTGCGTGGACCGTACTCCACCATGTACGTATTCCGTCCCTGGACGGTTCGTCAGTATGCTGGTTTCTCCACCGCAGAAGAATCCAACGCTTTCTACCGCCGCAACCTGGCAGCCGGTCAGAAAGGTCTGTCCATCGCATTCGACTTGCCGACCCATCGCGGCTACGACGCGGATAACCCCCGTGTAGTAGGTGACGTTGGTAAAGCAGGCGTATCCGTTTGCTCCATGTTAGATATGAACATCCTGTTCTCCGGAATTCCTCTGGACCAGATGTCCGTATCCATGACCATGAACGGCGCCGTACTTCCGATCCTGTCCTTCTTCATCGTATCCGGTGAAGAACAGGGCGTAGATAAGAAGATCATGGCCGGTACCATTCAGAACGATATTCTGAAGGAATTCATGGTTCGTAACACTTACATTTATCCGCCTGATATGTCCATGCGTATCATCGGTGATATTTTCGAATACACCACCAACTACATGCCGAAGTTCAACTCTATCTCCATTTCCGGTTACCACATTCAGGAATGCGGCGCGACCTGCGATCTGGAATTAGGTTACACGCTGGCAGACGGCATGGAATATATCCGTACCGGTGAAAAAGCCGGCCTGAAAGTAGACGCCTTCGCAAAACGTCTGTCCTTCTTCTGGGATATGGGCAAGAACTACTTCATGGAAGTTGCGAAGATGCGTGCGGCTCGTGTACTGTGGGCGAAGATTCTGAAGAGCTTCGGCGCCAAGAATCCGAAATCCATGGCTCTGCGTACCCATTCTCAGACTTCCGGCTGGTCCCTGACCGAACAGGATCCGTTCAACAACATTTCCCGTACCTGTATGGAAGCTATGTCCGCAGCTCTGGGCCATACCCAGTCCCTGCATACCAACGCGCTGGACGAAGCTATCGCACTGCCGACCGACTTCTCCGCACGTCTGGCACGTAACACCCAGCTGTACATCCAGGACGAAACCAAAGTCTGCAAGATTATCGATCCGTGGGGCGGCTCCTATTATCTGGAATACCTCACCAACGAAATCATCCGCCGCGCCTGGGCTCATATCCAGGAAGTTGAATCCCTCGGCGGTATGGCAAAAGCTATCGCAACCGGTCTGCCGAAGATGCGTATCGA
>JAFTZZ010000243.1 GCA_017460905.1 Acidaminococcaceae bacterium
CCCGCCGTAGCGTTTATCCAGTTCTTCTGCCAAGCGGGTCGTATCAATGAGGCCGGTGGGGCAGACTGCGCTGCCCTGACAGGCGGTGATCGTCCGGACGCGGGGCCCGCAGACGCCGACCTCTACGCCGCCTTCTGCCAGCGCCGCCTTTACAGTGTCAATGGTATCGGCGTGGATGAACGGAATCTCGATTCCCTGACGCGAGGTCAGGTGGATATAGCCTTTTCCGTAAGTATCGGCAACCTTTTTGATAGTCAGCAGCTGTTCCGTGGTATATTGACCGCCTACGGCTTTCAGGCGCATGGAAAAATATCCCGGCTGTTTCTGCCGCATAAATCCGCCTTTTTTCAGTGTCTTGTAGTCGATTTCTCCCATTTTCTTCACCTCTTCATTTTTGTATTTCTATATAATTTGTAGTTCTTCTTCTGTAGCTTCCCCGTCTTTGATGCGGAAACTTTTTAACACTGGCTGCGCGGCCTTTAGGGAAAGAATCAGATAACGCAGTGTTCCGTCGAAGGCCAGGCGCTTGTCTTCTTCCGACGGCCTGGCCGGCGTAGCCGGGTGGCTGTGGAAATTGCCCAGCAGTTTCCAGCCATGTTCCCGCATATTGCGGACCGCCCCAAACTGTTCCCGTGGATCCATGGAAAAATGCTCCGCGGAGCGGTCCGTATTTTTTAGGAAATAGACCCGGCGTACAATCGCATCGCTGTCCCTGTATTCTCCGCCCAAAAGACCGCAAGCCTCCAGCGGGGCTTCCTGTTTCGCATGTTCAATGATTGCGTCATAGTCATATTGCGTCAGATAAATTGCCATCAGACCGCGCCTCCCTGAAATGTTTGTGCCTGTTGCTGACGGATATCGCAGGCAGGCTGTTCATAGTCCTTCAGTGCGGTAATGGATGGCTGTATGCCGCAGATTGCGCAGTTTTCCCGCTGGTTAATCCGTACTTTGCGAAAGGTCATGGTTCGGGCGTCAAAGGTCAGCAGGAAACCGTTCAAAAGCTGGCCGACGCCCAGAATATATTTTAGCGCTTCCGCTGCCTGGATCGTACCGATGATACCTCCCATCACGCCCAAAACGCCGGCCTGACGACAGGTGGGAATGGCGTCTTTGGGCGGCATGTCTCTGAATACGCAGCGATAACAGGGCCCCTGTCCGGGCAGGTATGTCATGGTCTGTCCCTGAAAACGGATGATGCCTGCATGTGAAAAAGGCTTTTGCAGCATGACGCAGGCATCGTTTATCAGAAACTTGGCAGGAAAATTGTCGGTGCCGTCGATGATGAAGTCATACTCTCTGTGACGGATGATGTCCTTGATGTTGTCTGCCCTTACCGGTTCGCGATAGGTTTGAACCTGTACATCGGGATTCATGGACTGGATCGTTTCCTGTCCGGAAATGGCTTTAGGTTTGCCCACGTCCTGCGTATGATGGATGATTTGGCGCTGCAGATTGGACAAATCGACCGTGTCATAATCTGCCAATCCGATTTCGCCTACGCCTGCCGCCGCCAGATACATGGCGGCCGGAGCGCCCAGTCCGCCGGCGCCGATGATCAGTACTCGGGACGCCAGTAATTTTTTCTGTCCGCTGCCGCCCACTTCATTCAGGATGATGTGACGGGAATAGCGTTCCAGCTGTGGGTTGGAAAGGCGGATCTCTTTGGCTGCGGCTGCGATTCGTTCCTGGCTCATGCTTGTCCGCCTCCCATATAATACAGGTATTCGACGGTGTCGCCGTCTTTAACATATGTTGACTTATGTTCTGACGGATAGATGAGCCGGTCGTTTACCAGCAGGGTTACATAATCCGGCTGGTCAAGCTGCAGGAACGCTATCAGTTCTGCCAGGGAAAGCTCTTTTGTCAGGGAGACGTTATCTCCGTTTACTGTAATGATCATAAGATTCCTCCTCAAATTGAAATAGGCTACCATATATTCTGATGAATAACGCCCGAAACCGGAGACTGTCAGAAACAGTCTCCGGTGTAATTGGTGAAAGTATTTACCGTCAGTGGTGGCGTTACAGAAGACGTTTCCAGCAACGGTACATGAGCGCGCCCCACAGTAAGAACAGGGCAATCAGTACCGGCATGGACACTTCGGAGCGGTAAGTGCTGCTATCGGTGTATTTTTCAAAATTCGGGATATCCGCATAATAATAGGCCCCTGCGCCGAAGTCAAGGCTGTCGATGAGACCGATGCCGTTGACCATGATATAAAGGACGGCTGCCAGAGCAATGAGCAGGAAGACTCCTCCCACTCGGCGGTACAGGATGTCAGCTAACGGACGGCCGGGAGAACTGCCGCCGATAAGAGTGACGGATGAATGTTGCATCATGGAGCCTCCTTATCCTGCCAGGCTGGGCAGCGGGAAGAATTTTCCGGATAACAGGATGTAGACGGCTGCAAAGGTAAGTACAATATTGAATAACTGACCGACAATATAGAGGTTAAGCGGTTTTCCACCCTGCAGTTGGGCTTTTAGCTCCCGGAAGTTGGTTTCCAGGCCAATGCTTGTAAATGCGAGTACGAAAGCCCAGTTCTTATATTGGTCCAGGATGCCGTTAATAGCACTGACTGTAGCTTTGCCATAGGTCGGCAGGAAGATAAAGGAGGCCAGCAGGGAGGCGGCGAAGAAACCAAGGATAAATTTCGGCAGACGGTGCCAGATTTCCGCTGCGGATACATTGCTTCCGTCGCCGTTACCGCGTTTTTCTACGTGAGTCGCAAAAAATACGGCTACAGCAAAGGCGATAAAGCCGATGAGAATGTTTTGGATAGATTTGACCAGAACGGCGGATGTCTGTCCCAGCTTGCCCAGCGCTGTACCGGCTACGGTCACCGCACCGGTGGAATCAATGGTACCGCCGATCAGGGCGCCGCCCATGAGTTCGCCCAGTCCAAATGCGCGGATGAGAATTGGTTCAAAGACCATCATCAGGACGGTGAAGAGGATCGAGATGGAGATGGCGATGGAAAGGTCGTTCTTTTTCGCCTTGGAAGCGGCGCCTACCGCAATCGCTGCCGCTGTGCCGCAGACGGAAGTGGCTGTGGCGATGGTAATAACAAAGGGTTTATTCTCAATTTTCAGTACCTTGGTTCCATACCACCACATGAACAGAATGACGATGGGCGTTACAATCCAGGCGATGCCGAGACCGTACAGACCGAAATTGATGATATTGGAAAACAGGACGGAGAATCCCATGATGACCAGACCGGCTTTAATATAATATTCCGTCTGGACAGCAGGACGCAGCCACCGGGGCGTACCCACGGTGTTGGCTACCAGCAGGCCTACCAGAATGGCGAAGAAGGCCCATTCCAAATAACGGTTCAGCGTATACTGGGCACTGATGACCCGAACAATGATTGCCAGGATGAACAGACCGGCGAACGCCGGAACGTACTTGCTGACACTGATGTTCTTTAAATGGTTGCCAAAGGTGAAAAGACCGCCCAGCACGACTGCGGTCAGTCCCAGGTGATAGAACAGGGAGCCGTTGACCTGGTCAGCCAAAGGTTTGCCGTTACCCCAGGTCGTAAACTTGGCTGCCGCAAAATCGAAGCCGCCGGTCAGTACGGCTGCCGCTCCCAAAATGATGATGATAAACCCGATCCAGACGGCCTGCCAGTCGTCTGTTTTGTAAAGATCAGACCAGTGAAAAGATCCGGTGGTAACTACATCGCTTTGTTTATGGTTTAAAATAGTTGCATTGCTCATACTAATTCCTCCAAGTTCAATTATCTTTCAGGTAGTAGAATGGCAAGCGCAAAACCACACGATGTTTCTGACAGGTTGTTTTGCGCTTACGGATATAGGGAATCGTTCACGCAAAAACAACATCGATGATCTGGTCTGTATATATGACGCATCCGAATCGCCTCCTTTTTCTGCAGCTTTGTCATTTCCCGGGAAAAACAAAAAGGCCGTGGCAGGGATTGCCTGCTACAGCCTTTGGTTGTCCAATCAGCCTGAAAATGACATTGAGTTAAAATACTAAAATCATATTGGTTTAATATGAAATTTGTATTGCTGTTATATTAGCACAGTTTTTTTGATTTGTAAAGCGAAATTTTACTGTATTCATATTGACAAAGTATGAAATAGATATTATATTATTAGTCAACCATACCAGCTTACTGGCAGCAAAACACATATTGCGGGAAGAATTAGGTTAATGCGCTGCTGTCTTAACCGGAAAGATAAACTGTTAAAAGGATGAGCGCAGCAAACGAGGTGCTTTTTGCAGGAGAGGAGGGGACGGCCATGCCGGCAGAGAAATCTGCTATCCAGAATCCGGTCCGGAAACCGCAGCTGTCTGAAGAAATGATTGAGCAGCTGCAGGAACTGATCAAAACTGTAAAATTTGGTTCCATTTCTCTGATCATTCAAGACGGAAAAGTTGTGCAGATTGATAAAAATGAAAAGATAC
>JAFTZZ010000244.1 GCA_017460905.1 Acidaminococcaceae bacterium
TTCCGGCAGGAAAAAGCGTTCACAGGCCCAGCCTTTTTTGTTCAATATCTGATACAGGATATGCAGGCCCAGATTTGACATACCCAGATGATAGGTATTTGGGTATAAAAAAGCCACCGGGATTCGCAGTCCCGGGGCAAAAATCTGTGTTCCGATTTCTGTTGCAAGGATCTCTTTAACTTCCTTTTGCAGATTCCAGCTCAAGCAGGTAACCTCACTCTTAAAAATTGGTATTTAGCTGTACATGAACGCTATGTCAGGCAAAGGCATCGCAAAACCGTCCACGATTGCTATTTTATGGACTCATGCGCCTGTGGCTTCGGAACTCGGGCTTTGCCCTCAGACAACCTCGCCACGACGGCACATTTCGCCTCATAAAATGACGCAATCGTTGCCGAAGTTTTGCTTATGCCTTCACCATGCCGTAGCGTTTAATACAACAAAATCATAATCTGTCATATAATAAATTTCTATTTTGTGGCTTTCAGCTTCTTTTCCAGTGCGTCGATAACGGTCTTCAAAACTTTCAGGCGGGCATAATATTTGCTGTTGGCTTCCACGATGATCCAGGGCGCATAATCCGTATTGGTCCGGCCGATCATTTCGTTGACCGCGTCCTCGTATTCGCCCCACTTCGCGCGGTTGCGCCAGTCTTCGTCGGTAATCTTCCACAGTTTTTCCGGATTGTTTTCCCGTTCCTTGAAGCGGCGGGCCTGTTCGTCCTTATCAATCTGGAGCCAGAATTTCAGAACGACTATGTTGGCTTCCGTCCATTCTTTTTCCATCTCGTTGATTTCATCGTAGCCACGGCGCCAGTCCACATCCGGCGTCAGCTTTTCAATACGTTCTACCATGACCCGTCCGTACCAGGTCCGGTCAAACAGAGCCATATGCCCGGGTTCCGGAACATTGACCCAGAAGCGCCACAGATAATGGAACATGCGCTCTACCGCATTCGGCGCAGAGTACGGATGCACGCTAAAGTCCAGCGGATCCAATGCGTCGGTGACACGTTTAATCGCGCCGCCTTTGCCGCCGGCATCCCAGCCTTCAAAGGCAAGAATGGTAGAAATCCCTTTATTGAAGGTATCTACCTGCAGCTCGCGCAGCCGTTTCTGGTATTCCGCCAGCTTCACTTTATATTCATCCTTGGAAATATCCTTGTTTAAGTCAACCTTGCTGAGAATATCGTATTTCCTCTTGCTGTCGCTGACATTGGTGGACAGGCGCTTCGCTTCTTTATAGGTTTGGAAAGCAGCCACCGCCCGGTTGATACCGTCAACAATAGCAGTGAACACTTCATATTCCGCCACATCCAGATCGTCGCCGCTGATTACATTCCAGGGAGCGTTCTCCGTATCCGTCGCTTTCAGCATTTCGTTATAGCGTTTATAGAATTTGTCGTACTGCCCTTCTTCCGAATAGATTTCGTGAACAGGCTTCCAGGCTTTTCCGGTTTCTTTTATAATATTTTTCCGGTTTTTGTCCTGTTGCTTTTCCGATACATGCACGAAGAATTTCAGCAGGCAGTAATGACCGTCCGTCAGCTGCTTTTCAAACGCATTAATATGCTCAAAGGTCGTGTTCACGGACTTGGTTTCGTTTTTCACTTCGATGTCATTTTTCAGATAATACCAGCTGTGGCGGTAGATCGCCATATGCCCCGGAGCCGGAAGACGATTCCAGAACGGGGTGAAGAACGGCTGCTTCCGCGCGTCTTCCGGAATCCTTGTAGAAGTATAGACATGGAAACCGCGGGCATCCATATATTGCATCATCTTGCCGACGATTTCGCTGCGGCGGGAATTGCGCCAGCCTTCAAAGACCATGATGACCGGCATGCCGGCATCCCGGGCGGCACGCTGTGCTTTGCCCAGCTCATATCCCAGCTTGTCGTCCAACAGCTTTTTCAGTTCCGATTTTTTCAGCTTGGCATCCAGATTGACTTCTTTTAACATTAGAAATTGGCCTCCTTCCAGGGCTCCAGCCCCCGGGGTTTATCCAGTATCACCGATAGCCGGATCCCCTGTCTGATCTCATTTTTATTTAAGCGAGACGAGAACGACCTGCGTTCCGTCTCATTTTCCAACTGTGATTCGGCATTGCCGGCAGAAATTTCGGTGCTTTGCGGGCCGCGCCCCAGCTGACTCTTTTTCCGCTCAATCTGCTCCGCTTCCCGCCGTGCCGCCGCAATTTCATGGCTGGTTATGCTCCCGTCCGCATGCCGCCGGAGACTGTCCTCTTCCCGGCAGGTTGCGTCATGGTCTTTCTCATCCGGCGGATCCGACTGCCTGCCCGAAGCGGTATCCGGCATTTTTAATGGCCGGCCCTCTTTTCTTTTTTCCGGTTCCTCCGGAAGGGGCGGCAATTCCTGGGGCGGAAAATCCGGCAGCTTTTTATCCGGGAAAAAGATCCGGGCTTCGCGCTTCAATTCCCGCGCCAGTTCTTCCTCTTCTGAAAGCCGCTGTTCCTCACGAATAGGAACTGCGGGAATGTAATGCTGATGAAAAAACATGCTGTGACTCCTGTAACCAGAACTGCTTGTTATTATCGATACCATTACGCCATCAGTCAATTATGGGTTTTCTGTTTTGAGATTACGCTTTCTCCTGCGTCTCCTCGCCGGAAATCGACTTCCGCATCTGGGTATCCGCATTGATGTTATTCATGCGGTAATAGTCCATGACGCCCAGACGCCCCTCCCGCAGCGCGTCCGCCATGGCCTCCGGCACCTTGGCTTCCGCTTCTACGACCTTGGCCTTCATTTCCTGCGTATAGGCTTTCATTTCCTGCTCTTTGGCCACCGCCATAGCCCGGCGCTGTTCCGCCTTGGCCTGGGCGATCCGCTTGTCGGCTTCCGCCTGGTCCGTCATCAGGGAGGCGCCGATGTTGCGGCCTACATCCACGTCTGCAATATCAATGGACAGAATTTCAAAGGCAGTGCCTTCGTCCAGTCCTTTATCCAAAACGGTCTTGGAAATATGATCCGGCGACTCCAGCACATCCGTATGCATTTCAGAAGAGCCGACCGTCGTAACGATGCCTTCGCCGACCCGGGCAATGACCGTAGCTTCCCCGGCGCCGCCCACCAGCCGTTCGATATTGGCGCGGACGGTAACCCTCGCCTTAACGCGCAGCTCGATACCGTTTTTGGCAACCGCCCCAACTACCGGTGTTTCAATGACCTTCGGGTTAACGCTCATCTGCACCGCTTCCAGCACATCGCGTCCTGCCAGGTCGATGGCGCAGGCCCGTTCAAAATTCAGGTTAATGGCGGCCCGGTGTGCTGCAATCAGGGCGTCAATCACACGGTCCACGTTGCCGCCAGCCAGATAATGCGCTTCCAGCTGATCGGAATTGACATGCAGCCCCGCCTTGTTCGCTTTGATCAGGGGCAGGACAATTTTATCGGGAGGGACCCGGCGCAGACGCATCCCCACCAGATTGAAAATGCTGATGCTGACCCCTGCGGAAATGGCGGAAATCCAAAGTCCTACCGGTACAAACTGCAAAAAGATAAATACGCCGATAATGATTAAAAAGAGGCTGGCGTTGCCGGCCAAGAACAGCTTTGACATGTTTCCCTCCAATTCGCGAATTTAAATTCTTTTTTAATTATACTATTTTATGGGCGCGAATTCTACAAAAAAACGCTATTAACGCAAATAATTCACGAATTTTTCAACACAAAAAAATAACAGTGTCTGTTACGACACTGTTATTCATCGTTTACTGTAATAAGCTTTTCACGATCGTATTGATTCGTTTACCGTCGGCCCGTCCCTGCACCTGAGGCAAAACCGCTTTCATGACCTTGCCCATGTCTTTTGGACTTACCGCGCCCACAGAAGCAATCGCTTCTTTCACGATACCCGTTAATTCTTCATCGCTCATAGCTGCCGGCAGATACGCTTTCAGGATTTCCAGTTCCTTGTTGGTCTGATCGATCAAATCCTGCCGCTGCCCTTTAATGAACTCAGCCAGCGAGTCTTCCCGCATCTTGACTGCTTTCATGATTACAGCTAACACTTCATTTTCAGTAAGTTCTTCTTTGTTTTTTCCGTTGATTTCCGCATTGCGGATGTCGGACCGGACCATACGGATTACTTCCAGACGAAGCTTTCCTGCTTCCCTGTCCTTCATCGCCTGCTTCATATCAGCCATCAGTTTTTCTTTTGTGGTCATCCGACCCGCCTCCAATTATCTGGACTTACGTTTTCTGGCTGCTTCGGACTTTTTCTTGCGCGCAACACTGGGTTTTTCGTAATGTTCGCGTTTTCTTACTTCGGAAAGAATGCCAGCCTTCTGGGTTGCGCGTTTAAAACGGCGCAGCGCGCTTTCCAAAGACTCGCCTTTACCAACTTTAACTTCTGCCATCTGATCTCCCTCCCTCCACACACTTAGGGAAGTGTTCGGTATATTTCATCGTGCAAAGATATGTGAAAACACCTTCACACAATGGTACTTGTAAATTATAGCGCAAATGGCCGAATCTGTCAATAAAAGTCGCCCTCTAAACAGTAATCCTCATCTGATTTTTTGTGAAATAAATGGAAATTTTTTCATTCCGGGAACGGAGGCCAGCCCATCGGTTTGCCGCCGATCAGGTGGATATGCAGATGCTGCACCGTCTGTCCGCCGTCTTTGCCTGTGTTGATGATCAGGCGGAAGCCGCTTTCCTTAATACCGAGTTTTTCCGCGATTTCGGCAACCTTGCCCAGCATGTAGCCAACCAGCGCGGGCTCGGCAGCCATTACGTTATCCGCATGGGCTTTCGGAACCAGCAGTACATGTACCGGGGCAGCAGGCTCCAAATCTTTGAACGCAATCATCTTGTCATCTTCATACACTTTGTTGGACGGGATCTCCCCCGCAGCGATTTTACAAAAGATACAGTCACTCATGGTTTTACCTCCTGTATAAATAAATTGAAGTTTAATTGGTCAAAACATCACTACAAATTCCTACTTTGATTATAAAATGACGGCTTTGCACTTGTCAATTGCGGCTTCGGTAATTTTAACCGTCAGCATTTTCCCGCACAGGGACGGTTCGCCGGTAAATTCCACACGAATGTAATTCTCCGTCAGACCTTCCAGCAGCGGTGTATTCCCGGCTTCAGCCTGCGCGTTCTTCACCGGCTGTTCCGCCAGCACCGTATGTACCATACCGGCATTTTGCGAAAAATACGCCTGCTGCATCTGCCGGTCGATTTCCGCCAGCTGTTCCGCCCGCCGGCGCTTCACCGGCTCCGGTATCTGGTCCCTGCGCGCGGCCGCAGGCGTCCCCTTCCGCATAGAATACGGGAAGATATGCATCTTGGCAAAGCCGCACTCCTGCACAAAACGGCAGGTCTCCGCGAAATCTTCGTCAGTCTCTCCCGGAAAGCCGACGATCACATCCGTTGTAATCGCTATCGCAGGCAGCTTTTTCCGAATCTGCTCCAGCAGCGTTTTAAACTTCTGCGTATCATAAGGCCGGTGCATGTCTTTCAATACGCGGTCACACCCGCTCTGCAGCGGCAAGTGCAGATGCGGACAAAGCCGCGGGTCAGCCGTCATCAGGTCCAGCAGCCGGTCCTCAACTTCCACCGACTCCAGCGAACCCAGCCGCAGGCGCCGCAATTCCGGAACGGAAAGCGCCGCCTGTACCGCGTCGTACAACGTCGTCCCATCCCGCATCTCTTTGCCGTAGCAGCCTAAGTGAATGCCGATCAGCACCACTTCCTGATAACCCGCCGCCGTCAGCCGGGCGATTTCCGTACGGATGCTTTCCAGACTGCGGGAACGAAGGGGTCCCCGGGCATAGGGAATGATACAATAGGAACAATACTGATTACATCCCTCCTGGATTTTCAGATAGGCCCGCGTTTTATCTTCCTCATTGCCGCCGGACATTTCCTCAAAGCGAACTTCTTTTCCCCAGGGACGAACCTTGACATCTGCAGCAGAATACCGGCTTGGCGCCTGCCTTTCAGCGGCCACAGATTCTGCTTCGAACGATGTTTCGTTGTTCAAAACGGTGCTTCTGTCACATTCGCTTTCTTCCGTTTGCCAATTCTTACCCGGTTCAGCATTCCGTTTCCGCTCCAGCGCCGCGTCCACCAGTTCCACGATCTTCGCCCGGTCCTGGGTGCCGATCAGCAGGTCCACCCCTTCGATAGCCCTGACTTCCTCTGCCGCCGTCTGGGGATAGCAGCCCGTCACTACGATCAGCGCATCGCTCTCCCTGCGGATCGCCCGCCGGATCATCTGTCTCGATTTATGCTGCCCTGTATTTGTTACCACGCAGGTATTCACCACATACACATCGGCCGGTTCGGTAAATTCGCAGACTTCGTACCCCGCCTGCCGGAACAGCATCTGCATGCTGGCTGTATCTGCCTGGTTCACCTTGCACCCCAGTGTCATAAACGCAATTTTCTTCATATTTTCTCTGTCTTCCCTGTCATCTTCATTTTTCTATACAGCGATGTTTTAGCTTTCTGCCTTTTCCATCAGCAGCCCGACCCAGTCTCTGATCCGAGTCACTTCCTTTACGCGCAGCCCGGCTTTTTCCGCCGCTTCGGTAACGTCCTGCTGATAATCCTCTATAATGCCGCTGGCAAAAAACAGCCCGCCGTCCTTCAGCTTGCCGGGAATATCCGGCAGCAGCATAATGATGATGTCTGCCAGGATATTCGCCACAATGATATCCGCCTGCCCTTCCGTGCCGTGCAGCAGGTCTCCCTGGGCAACATCAATGCGGTCCTGCAGCCCGGCCTTGGTGATATTTTCCCGGGCAGTCCGCACTGCCACCCCGTCGATATCCACCGCCCTGATCGCTTTCGCGCCCAGTTTAGCTGCTGTCATGGCCAGTATGCCGCTGCCCGTTCCCACATCAAACACCGTGGTATCCGGGCGGACGATCTTTTCCATTGCTTCCAGCACCAGGCAGGTGGTAGGGTGCGTCCCTGTCCCGAAGGCCATGCCGGGATCCAGCTCCAGCACGATGTCATCTGCTTCCGGCTCGTACGCCTCCCAGGACGGTTTGATCACAATACGCCCGCCTACGCGGGTCACGTGGAAATACTGCTTCCATTCATCGGACCAGTCTTCCTCGCTGACATGACGGAACAGCGCGGGACCAAACCGAAAGCTGCCAATACGTTTTTCCACCGCCTCCAGCTCTGTTTCAATTTTCTGCAGCCTTGCCGACAGTTCTTCGTCCTCCGGATAGTAGGCAGTAATCGTCACTACCGACAAATCCGTCTGCGCCGGCAGCGGGTCGCACAGCTCAAAAGGCAGGGACTGCCGCAGCGTTTCATAAAGAACGGGATCTTCAATAGCTACGCCGTTCCGGGCGCCCGCCTCCCGCAATATCTCTGCCGTTGCCTCTTCCGCCTCGTGATTGACTTTAACGCTTACCTCCAGCCACTTTTCCATAACGCTCTCCCATTTGATCTGCCAAAATTAAACGGCCCTGCAATTCGCTTCCTTTGCCTTCCTGCTGCAGCAAAAAAATATGAACTGCATCATAAACCCAAATTATCCGTTTCATATAAAATCGCCGTCGCTGCCACCAGCCCTGCCGTCTCCGTACGCAAAATGCGCCGCCCCAGGCTGACGGCAATGCCGCCCCGCAGCGTTGCGGCTTCCACTTCTTCAGAAGAAAGCCCGCCTTCCGGCCCGATGATCACACCGATTGATCCGGCTCCTTTGTGGGCCTGCAGCGCTTCTTTCAGGCTGACTTTATTTTCACTTTCATACGCGATCAGCAGCAATTCGGTTTCGTTTTGCTCCAGCGCCTTTACCAGCGTGACCACCGGATGCACTGTCGGAATGATATCCCGTTTGCTCTGCTTGGCAGCCGCTTCGGCGATCTTCTGCCAGCGTTCTGTCTTTTTTTCCGCTTTGGCAGCCTCCAGCACTACGACCGAATGGGTCATCGCTACCGGAAAAATATCGGCAACGCCTATCTCTACCGCTTTCTGTATGATAAACTCCATTTTGTCGCCTTTGGCCAGCCCCTGAAACAGGGAAATCCGCACATCCGGTTCATGGCTTTCCCGCAGGATCTCCCTGGCCGCAACGGTCACTGTGTTCGTATCAGCCGCCGTAATCTCGCCGGTGAAGCTCACGCCGTCATCTGCCACAACCTGAATCTGTTCGCCCGGCTGCATACGCAGCACGTCAATAATATGGTGCGCGTCCCTGCCGGTGATCTGCATTTCCTGCTTAAACGGCCGGGGAATAAAAAAACGGTGCATAGAAACCTCTCATAAAACCAATGCTGCGTTCAGCAATCGCATACTTCATCAATAACAACCTGTCTTTTCAACAGGCAGCTGTAAAATCACATAATTCGTGAGATATTATACCACATTTTCCATGCGTTTAAAATAACGATACACTGATAGAAACAAAAGGCCGGCGCTCGCGCGCCGGCCTTTTGTTTCTTATTGTATCTCTGGGGTCCCTTTTGCCTCGCCTCTCCCGGTTGTTGCTCAGGCAACCGTTTCTGTAAGGGTGTCTCACGTCCTTACAGAAGCGGAGATTTGAAGCTATAATATTCACGCCCGCTGCGGTGTGAGTATTATTGGAATTATTTGCCAGCAGGTCCAATCATAGCCAGCATCGTACCGGCTGCTACTGCAGTACCGATAACGCCTGCTACGTTCGGGCCCATAGCGTGCATCAGCAGGAAGTTGGAAGGATTGGCTTTCTGACCAACAACCTGAGCTACACGGGCTGCCATCGGAACTGCGGATACGCCCGCGGAACCGATCAGCGGATTTACCTTGCCGCCGGAAGCGACTTTCATTGCCTGACCGAAAATACAACCCAGTGCAGTACCAGCTGCGAAAGCAACCAGACCTAAGCAGATGATCAGGATGGTGTCATATTTCAGGAACTTTTCAGCTTCCATGGTCAGACCGGTACCAACGGACAGGAAAATCGTTACGATGTTCATCAGCGCGTTCTGCGCGGTGTCGCTCAGACGGTCTAAGCAGCCGGCTTCCTTATACAGGTTGCCTAACATCAGCATACCGATCAGGGCGCATACCGGGGGCAGCAGCAGGGAAATGAAAATCGTGGAGAAAATCGGGAAAATGATGCGTTCGAATTTGGTTACGGTACGCAGCTGATCCATTTTAATGGAACGGTCGGCTTTGCTGGTGCACAGCGTCATGATAGGCGGCTGGATCAGCGGAACCAGTGACATGTAGGAATAAGCAGCAACCGCGATAGCGCCCAGCAGATGGGGAGCCATCTTAACCGTCAGGTAAATTGCAGTCGGGCCGTCAGCGCCGCCGATGATACCGATAGCGGCCGCTTCACGCAGGTCGAAGCCTAACAGCATGGCGCCGATTAAGCATACGAATACGCCGCCCTGAGCAGCAGCGCCCAACAGCAGGGTCTTGGGGTTGGCAATCAGCGGACCGAAGTCGGTCATAGCGCCTACGCCCATGAAGATCAGCGGAGGGAAGATTTCGTTGTTGATACCGTACAGAATTACCTGCATAACACCGGGTTCTTCCGCAAA
>JAFTZZ010000245.1 GCA_017460905.1 Acidaminococcaceae bacterium
ATTGGATGTGATCCGTGTATAAACCATCTGGGAAATATGGCGTCCGATCGTATTAAAGGTCAGCGTCGGGGAATTTTCTTCCAGCGGACGGATCTCTCCGTAGGGCACCAGCCCTAATTTGATCAACGCCTGGAACCCGTTGCAGATACCCAGCATCAGGCCGTCGCGGTTCTTCAGCAGATCGTTCACCGCCTCCGCGATCCGCGGGTTCCGGAACATGGTTGCAATAAACTTGCCGCTTCCGTCCGGCTCGTCGCCGGCGCTGAAGCCGCCCGGGATCATGATGATCTGGGATTCCCGAATCCCCTTTACCATAGCCTGGATTGTTTCTTCAATCGCCTGCGCCGTCAGGTTGCGGATAATGAACACGTTGCTTTCCGCGCCTGCCAGGTCAAACGCACGGGCCGTATCATATTCGCAGTTCTGTCCCGGGAAGACTGGAATGAATACTTTCGGCCTGGCAATATTTACCGGCGCGGTCAGCGGCAGCTCCCGTTTATACAGCGGCTGCGCCAGCAGGTCTGCCGGCGTTTCGGATATCGGTGATTTGGCCGGGAAGATCGGCTCCAGCGTTTCCGTATAGGCTTTAACCAGTTCTGCGTTGGTAAGCGTAATATCGTTCAGGGTGATTTCCGCTTTTTCCGTTACGGTGCCTAACGGCAGATAATCCAGTTCACCGAACAGTTCCTCCAGATCGGCGTCTGCTGCAATTTCCAGCAGCATGCCGCCGGGCTGCAGGGTAAACAGGCTTTCTGTATGCGGGAACGGTTTGACAAAGTTAAAGCCTAATGCGTTGCCCAGCGTCATTTTGGTAATGCCGGCGGCAATACCGCCCTCGTCCACTGCGGCAGCGGCTTTGATCTTGCCTGCCAGGATCAGGTTATGGACGGTGCGCAGGTTTTTTCGCAGCACCGCAAAGTCCAGCACGTCGCCTTCCAGCAGCGGCACGCTCAGGAACACCACTTTATCCCCGGCTGTCTTAAATTCACTGGAAACCGCCTTGCGCCCGTCAATCACATTGACCGCAAAGGATACCAGCGTAGGCGGCACATGCAGGTCCATAAAGCTGCCGGACATGCTGTCTTTCCCGCCTACTGCCGGAACTTCCATGCTGTTCAGCACGGTGTTGGCGCCTAAGAGCGCTGCAAACGGCAGCCCCCAGTCGGCCTTGGCTTTCATGCCCTGGAAGTATTCCTGCAGGGTCAGACGGATCGTATCCGGATTCGCGCCCAAGGCAACAGCTTTCACCAACGACTGCGTAACTGCGTACATGGCGCCGTGGAACGGGCTCCAGCAGGCGACTTCCGGATTGTAGCCGTGGGTCATCAGGGAAGCCGCGTCGGTATGCCCGTGCAATACCGGGATTTGGGCGACCATGCCTTCCGCCGGCGTCAGCTGCAGCCTGCCGCCAAAGGGCATCTCCACCGTGGCCCTGCCGATGGTGGAATCGAACCGTTCGCTCAGGCCTTTTTCACTGCAGACATTCAGGCGTCCCAGATTTTTCAGCCAGGCTTCTTTCAGGTCTGCTGCTTTTTCTACCACTTCCGGCGTCTTGTCAAAGACGGATCCGCCGGTAATTTCTTTCACTAATACTTCCGCATGCTGGGCTACCCCGTTGGTATCCAGGAAGCGGCGGGAAATATCTACGATCTTATCGCCGCGCCAGAACATGACCAGACGCGGTTCCTCGGTAACCTCCGCGACAACGGTTGCTTCCAGGTTTTCTTCATCGGCGAATTGCGCGAATTTTTCCCAGTCTTCTTTGCGGATGACGACCGCCATACGTTCCTGGGATTCGGAAATAGCCAGTTCCGTACCGTCCAGGCCCGCATATTTTTTCGTAACCTTATCTAAATTGATTTTCAATCCTTCCGCCAGTTCGCCGATAGCGACAGATACGCCGCCTGCGCCGAAATCGTTGCAACGTTTGATCAGCACCGTAACCTTGGGATTCCGGAACAGACGCTGGATCTTGCGTTCGGTGGGCGGATTTCCTTTCTGCACTTCTGCGCCGCAGTCCGCCAGCGAATCCACCGTATGTTCCTTAGAGGAACCGGTGGCGCCGCCGATACCGTCACGGCCTGTACGCCCGCCCAGCAGGACGATAATGTCGCCCGCGGCAGGACGTTCGCGGATCACTGCGCTCTTCGGGGCAGCCCCCATGACTGCGCCGATTTCCATGCGTTTTGCTACAAACCGGTCGTGATAATATTCCTGTACCTGGCCGGTAGCCAGACCGATCTGGTTGCCGTAGGAAGAATAGCCCGCCGCCGCGCCGATGGTCAGTTTGCGCTGGGGCAGCTTGCCTGCCAGTGTCTTTTCAATCGGCGTCCGCGGATCGCCGGCACCGGTAATACGCATGGCCTGATACACGTAGGCCCGTCCGGACAGGGGATCGCGGATGGCGCCGCCCAGACAGGTTGCAGCGCCGCCGAAGGGTTCGATTTCCGTAGGATGGTTATGGGTCTCATTCTTGAACATAACCAGCCAGTCCTCTTTCTTCCCGTCAACTTCAATGGGAACCACAATGGAACAGGCGTTGATTTCTTCGGAATCATCATTGTCCGGGAATTTGTTTTCCTTTTTCAGCTTCTTTGTGGCAATACAGGCCATGTCCATCAGGGTGATGGGCCGGTCCGTATTTTTTCCGTACACCTTGTCCCGGATGGACAGATACTGTTTGAAGGCTTCCTCAACCGGTTTAGTGTAATAACCGGGTTCGATCTCCACTTTGTCCAGATTCGTCATGAAGGTCGTGTGACGGCAGTGGTCGGACCAGTAGGTATCTAAAACACGGATTTCCGTAATCGTCGGCACCCGTTTCTCTTCTTCTTTGAAATATTTCTGGATCCACAGCAGATCCGCCACACTCATGGCCAGGCCCAGCTGTTTCTGCATGGCGGCCACTTCGTCTTCGGAAAGGTTCAGGAAGCCTTCCAGACGCTCCACGTCCGCCGGCTCTTCCCAGGTATCTTCCAGTGTTTCCGGTTTTTCCAGGGCCGCTTCCCGCGCTTCGATGGGATTTACCAGATATTTTTTGATCTTTTCAAATTCAGCGTCCGTCAGCGAGCCTTTTAATACAAACACTTTGGCGGCAGCCACCAGCGGCTTTTCCTTCTGGGTGATCAGCTGGATGCACTGCGCCGCGAAGTCTTCCCGCTGGTCGTACTGGCCGGGCAGCAGCTCTACCGCAAACACCTTTTCATCTGCGGCGGGGACCAGTTCTTCCCTGACCGTATCCACCGGAGGCTCCGACAGGACCAGCTGCAATGCCTGTGCGAATTCTTCTTCGGAAAGGCCCATAACGTCATAGCGTGCCAGAATACGGACCTTCTCCAGTCCGGCCATCAGCAGATTGTTTTTCAAATCTGCCAGCAGGCCCTTTGCCTCAACGGCAAACGCGTCTTTCTTTTCTACATAAATTCGTCTGATGTCACTCATGTTCCGGCCTCCATACACTGAATTTTAGCTGAAAATCAAAAATCAATAATACTCATTGATAAAATTTACGCATTTCGGGAATAAGCAATCCATAAAGGCAAATACCTCCGGGGCATAGGCCCGGACCTGGATTTTGCCGGCCTCAACCAGCTGTGTAAAGGTGTAGGCGCCAAAATACATCTGGGTAAAGGCCCCCATGGAAATGACCGCCTGATATGGTCTTTCCGTTTTCTCCAGGGAAAGGACGCCGTCTTCGACCCGCAGGATTACGGTGCTGTTATTTTCTTTCAGCAGATCGTCCTTCAGCAGCAGCGTGATCTCCCCGTCCGGACAGTCTTCCGGTGCATCATAGTGCACCAGCGCCCTGCAGGCGTCAAAGCAGCGCGCCATCATAAACGGTTTCAGCCGGCCCGCCACGTCCGCGTCCGCAAATTCCAGATACGTCAGATCATCTTCCACGGCTTCCCAGTACAGTCGGTCCACAGCCGCCTGATGGGCTTTGGCATAATGCAGCAGCGTCCATTTCGCATCCGGCGTCAGGGCCACCAGTTCCTGGATCAGGAACGTCCTGTCATCCGTAAGCTGATAAAACATATAACCGCGAGGCTCATCCCCATGGTAAACTACAACGGCCTGCACCTTTTCCAGCTGGTGCACCTGCAGCAGTTTCTTCCATTGGAAATCCGTACGGATCGGCAGCCCGTTATAGCCTTCCGCCAGCGCCGCGTAGATATCCGCAAACAACGAAGCATCGTAGGAGCGGTACCGTTCCAGCGACAAGCTGCCGGAAGGCTCCGGCACGGTCAGCTTCGCTAACGGCATCTCATACACATGCTTATGATAACAGAAGGCAAAATCATATTTCTGGTAAATGCCTGCATATACCGGCATTAAAAGGGCAAAGGCGCAGTCCCGGCGGCGCAGCAGGCGAAACGCAGCCTGCAGCAGCTTACCGGTCAGTTCGTGGCCGCGGTCAGCCGGGTCTGTCGCAACCCCTACAATATAAGGAGCCACTTCTTCCTGCTCCCGCAGCAGGATCTGGTACGGGTTCAGATGCAGCATATTCTGCAAATGCCCGTCTTCTTCCGAAAATCCGCCTAAGATTATGTTATGGCGCAGGCAATACTCCTGAAAATACCACTGAAAGAACGGATCGTCCTTTTTTTCAAAGCAGTAGTCCCAAAGGTCCATGACCTGGGGCATATCCACTTCCGTTACAATTTTACATTTCATAAAGGCCTCTGCAAGTATTTATAATTATTTAATGAGCAGATTGTATTTTTTTACCATGAATACCGGGTGCAGGGCTTCCTTGGCTTTGCGCAGGCCTTCCGAGCCCATATCCTCTTCCCGGTTGAGATATTTCATATCAGACCAGACGTTCTTAGCGCATTCGGTCTGAATCGCAGCATATAACCCGCGAATTTCCGTATTCGCTTTTTCAACATTCACATCGCAGATTTCATCGTTAATCGTTTTGCCAAAGCTGAACGCCTGGATTTTTCCGTCGATCCGGATAGCGCCGCCCCGCAGGCCCAGCGCCTCAAAATTCACAAAGGCTTCCTGCAGCGCCCGCGCCTCCCACATAATGCTGGGATCGCTCTCCATGCGCGCCTTGCACCACTCTTCGCCAAAATTAAGGCACTCCGCGTAATTTTCCGGATTGATCATTTCAAACACATATCCGGGATTTTCTTTTTTAAACGCGTTGTAATGGTTTTTCTGCCCGTGATAACGGCGCCCCTTCAAATTTGCCAGATCCTCCTGAAGATACACGTAATCCCAGCTGTCGCGGGCTTCCCTGTACTCTTCGTCAAATTTCAGACGGCCCAGCCGTTCCAGCGAGCATTCATAAATGCCGCGGAACTCAAACGGCCCGCCGTGATGTTCTTTGATTTCCTCTACCAGAAGCGGCAGGTCTTCATCGTTGCCGCCAAAGGGCTGCAGGTAAAAGGTTTCGCCATCCAAGCAGACCTTGATCAGCAGAAAACCGAATTTTTCCGTCCACCAGGTACGGTACTGGTCACGCCAGATGTAAAGATTGGTAAAAGCACATTCTGAACCGTAATGCTCCGGTTTGTTCAGATAGGTTTCAAATAATGCGCGGTCTTTGACAGCGACTTCCTTAAATTCTAAAATAAAAATTCCCCTTTCCGGTTATTATTCTTCATAAAGTTTATTATATCATAAAGAACATTGAATAGAAATAAAAAATAATAAACCGGCTGCCAAAGAACAGCCGGTTCCAGGATACTATGGGTCACTAAGGGGTTCTGTTAAATATGCCGCAATACTTTATATCAGCTGTTAATTGCGACCTGCTTTGCGCTTGTTAAAGCAGTCAAAGCAATAAACGGGACGGTCTTCTGACGGACGGAAAGGAACTTCCGTTTCCTTGCCGCATTCAGCACACACCGCTTTAAACATTTCCCGGGGCTGAGCTCCGTTCATACGGGCTTTGCGGGCGGAACGGCAGGAAGCGCAGCGTTTGGGTTCATTAGTAAAACCCTTTTCCGCGTAAAATTCCTGCTCAGATGCGGAAAATACAAATTCGTTCCCACATTCCACGCACTTTAAGGTCTTGTCTTCAAACATTTTCGCAGTCACTCCTTTTCTTTGTACCCCATAGGAACAACTTTCTTCTTACTGTACCGCTTCTCCCATTTGACGTACTTAGAAAATAAGCCAAAAACGAAACAATAAACCAAGCCGGCCTTGAGATATCCTAAATTGAAGTATACCAAAAAAAGACAACTTGTCAATGCTAATTTGCGATATAATTGGTTACAAATTTGGTAAAATTTAAAGTCAGATTGATTTTAGCACCGATTGATATTATTTACGCTGTTTTAATTATTATATTTTCAGAATATAAATACAATTTTAGCCGGATTGTTACAAATAATTTGTCAGGTTGGCAAAATCCAAAGTATAAGAACGGCCCCAATAGTAAAAACAGGTTACGGAAGCATTCCCTACATGCAGATGCCAGGCGCGGTTCAGGTCCAGTCCCAGCATGGTGCAGATCAGCACCCGGATAACGCCGCCATGGGATACAAAGGCAATATTGCCTTCCGGCCAGGTATCCAGAATGCGTTTCACTTCAGGATAAACGCGCTTCTGTACATCGGCCATGCTTTCCCCTTCCGGAATTTTCGTATTGGCCGGATTCGCAAAAAAGTCCTTCCATTCTTTCGCATATTTTTTCTGGATGTCTCCGCTGTTCATGCTTTCCCAGATGCCAAAGCTCATTTCCCGCAGCGCATCTGTCGGAATCGGCGCAAGACCCTTTGCTTTGCCGACGATCTCCGCCGTTTTGCCGGCACGCTGCAGACTGCTGGCATAAATCGCGTCTAAGGGAATATCCTTAAAATATTCCGCCAGTTTTTCTGCCTGTGCAATACCTGCCTGGTTCAGAGGCACATCGATCTGTCCCTGAAACCGCAGCGTGTTATTGTAATCCGTTTCCCCGTGACGTATCAGATACAGTTTAGCCATATTTCCTTCCCTCCCCTTTTTGCTGCCTGTGCAACATTTAATCATTATTAAAAAATGTGGACCGGTCAAGTTTTTATTATCCGTTTATTTTTCTGCATTTCGTTTATCTTCCTGCACCTTCAGGGAAAAATCTTCTTTTTCACTGTGGACCCCGGCTTCTGCAAAGGTTTCCATCTCCGTATAGGCCTTGATGCCTGCATCAAACAGCTGAAGACAGGTCAGCGCCCCGATGCCTTCGCTGTTATGAAGCGAGAGACGCAACGGCGCCGGAAGCTGCAGCTTCTGCAACAGTTCGCCCGCGCCTGCTTCTGCGGACTCATCGCCTGCAAAACAGTACTGCAGCACATACGGATTGAATTTTGCGGCTGCCAGGGCAGCCAGACAGGTCGCAACGCCGTCCAGCATCACCGGCACCCGCATACCGGCCGCCTGCAGGATAGCGCCGGTCATGGCAGACACAACGGGACACTGCAGTTTCTCCAGAAACAGCAGTCCGTCTTCTTCATCCGTCAGCGGCAGCCAGTCCTTTTCCAGCTGTTTTTCATAGGAGCCAAGACAGATCAGCCCGGCTTTTTCCTCACCGATATATTCCCCGGTCAGCATTGCCCCTTCCTCCAGCAGATCGTACGGCGTATCGCCGGTAACCAGCAGCGGTATCGCTTTTGCGCGGACATGAGAAGCAAACACAGCAACCGCATTTTTGCCGTGCATAGCTGTTTCAACCTTTTTCACATGGGCCGCCTCGCCCCATACCAGAAGCAGCCTGGTTTCGGGAATGACGACCAGCTTTTTATCCGATGAACCGATAATGCCCGCATAGCGGCTGATCATGCTTTCCAGCTGCGCCAGTGAGCCGACCGGTTTGATCAGCTCATCAAACCGTTTCTGTGCCGCACCGATGATTTCCTTGCTCAGCGGCTGGATCTTCGTAACCAATTCTTCAATATGCATACGTAATTCCTCATTCAACAGCTGCAACAGATTTGATTGTTGCAATATATCATATAATCGAACTATTTTACAGCCTCAAAAGGCAGCTGGCTAAAAATAACACAACAACATTACCGCATTCCGTTAAAAAGCCAAACGTATCGCCGGTGAGTCCGCCCAGCCCCCATTTCAGGTAAAAGGCAATGGCAATGCAGGGCAGGCAGCTGAACAGAGCCAGCTTGCAGAATACAGGTCCAAGCCAGGACAGCAACGCTACACAGAAGATGAGCGCCAGCAATAAGTAAACCGGTTTTCCTCCGGTCTTGAACATTTCCCCCAGCCCTCCGGGCCGCGCGTTGGGAAATTTCAAAATGTAAATCACCATAAGCGTGCGGGTCACCACATACATGGTAACCAGTAACGGGCCCAGGACCGCCGGCGCAAAACTGCCCAGCAGCGTCACTTTCGCCAGGATCAGGATAATGGCGCCAATCACAGCATTCGCCCCGACATGGCTGTCCTGCATGATCTCCAGTTTCCGTTCCCGGGTCCGGCCGCTGAACACGCCGTCCGCCGTATCCATAAACCCGTCGTACATCAGTGTCCCGATAAAAAACAGTTCGGCCAGTACCAGGAAAACCCCCAGCACGTTACCGGAAAACCCGGCGGTCATGCCGACATGGGCAGCGCCCCACATAAGCGCCCCCATAATACCGCCGACCAGCGGGAAATACGGAACCGAACGGGCGAAATCGTCCGGAAACCAGACCTCCCGTTTAGTCATCCGGATACGCGTGAGAAATTCCAGACAGGTAAAGAAATCCCGCAGGTAGCGGAAAGGCCCGCTGGAACGCTCCGGAAGCCGTATGTTCAGCCGGTTCCAGAAACCGGTTTCCGCTTCGACCTCCGTCCCCTTCGTCTTTAAATCTTCTTCAGCCATATCATGCTCCTGTCATTTCGCGGTAGGTATCCAGCGCCGACCGCAAAATACTAATTGCCAGTGAAGCGCCCGTTCCTTCCCCTAAGCGCATTCCCGCATGGACGATGGGCTTCAGCCGCAGCACCTCCAGCATTTTTTTTGCGCTTAAATCAGAGGAAAGATGGGAACAAAGCATATATCGGGCACAATTCGGATCAATGCCGTAAGCAATGAGGGCGGCGGCTGTCGCATTGACCCCGTCAACCATCGTCGGTACATGCCGGGCAGCCCCGGCAAGCATCATGCCCGCCAGTCCGGCATGATCATAGCCGCCGACCTTGCACAGTACATCCATGCCGTCGCCGGGCTTCGGCTGATTAACCTCCAGCCCCCTGCGCACTACATCCGTCTTGATTTTCATCCTTTCATCATTGATCCCGCTGCCGCGTCCCGTGGTCAGTTCCGCCGGCAAATCCAGAAAACCGGCAGCGATCGCGGCTGTCGCCGTCGTATTGGCAATGCCCATTTCGCCGGTTTCCAGCAAATTGCATCCGTTATCAATGGCTTCATTGGCAATGCGCATTCCTGTTTCCAGCGCGGCCACAGCCTGTTCACGCGTCATAGCCGGTCCCTGGGTAAAATCTTCGGTTCCCCAGGCAACCTTACATTGCCTTACATGGGAAAAGGCGTGCAGGTCAAAATTGGTGCCTACATCTACTACTATAATATCCGCCCCGGCATGGCGGGCCATGACGTTAGCGCCTGCCGTACCCCTGCCATACCCGTTGATCATCTGCAGCGTAACTTCCTGCGGAAATGCGCTGACACCGTATTTGCAGATACCGTGGTCGCCGCACATCAGCAGCATCACAGGCTTCAGCCCGCGAATCCCCCGTCCGTCCGTCATCATCAGATAATCTGCCGTCAGTTCAGACAGGATCCCCATATCTTCCCCGGGAGACAGCACGGAATTCCAGTTTTGTAAGACCGCCTTGCGGATAGTTTCGTCAGGCGGCGCAATATATAAATCTTCCAGCATAAAACAATCCATTCCTTTACTCAAACTTAAACGCCAGCCGTTTAATATCGACAGCCTGCCCGGCCACTACATAAAATACCTGATCGGCTGCTTCCCCGATCTGCTGGTTCACCCAGCCGGAAATATCCCGGTATTCCCGGGCCATGGCATTATCGGGCACAATACCGTTCCCTACTTCATTGGAAACAAATACCACCGTCCGGCCGCATTTTCCTGCCGCCTCCAGCAGCGCGGCAATCTGTTTCCTGACATAAGCGCCTTTTTCCGCCGTAGAGCCTTCCGGCGCATTTTTTCCGTATAAAATGTTGCACAGGTAAATCGTGATATCGTCAAATAAAATGGCGTCCGTCCGCGCCCCCGCTTCCGGAAAAACACCTTCTGCATGATACGGTGCTTCAAAGGTGATCCATCTCTTTTTACGGCGTTCCTGATGCAGCCGGACCCGTTCCGCCATTTCCTCATCCAGTATCTCCGCAGTAGCAATATAGCCGCAGACCGCCCCCGCATGCAGTACATATTTTTCCGCGAACTCGCTCTTCCCGCTGCGGGCCCCGCCTAATACCAGAACCAGTTTATTTCCTGTATCCAATGTCTGTTTCCTTCCTGCTTTCTGAAAGACTTTCATCCAGGTTTCATAACCATACGCCGACTGACAGCGCAATACCGCAAACATTAAACAAAAGCAACTGCACTTTTCTTACAATAATTACTGCCGCAGCGGCACGTGCAGATAATAATCAATCACCCAGACAAACTGTCCGTTGTTGCGTTTGACCCGGTGCCAGGTAACTTTGTCTACCAAAGCGCTATTTAAAAGCTTGACCCATTCGTTCGGCTCAAATTCACCAATGACCGGATAATCTTTACCGGCATTCTGCCGGAACTTAACGCCTGTTCCAATAATCTGTGCTTTTTTGCTTTCCGGTTTCCACATATACGTAACTCCCCGCCTTCATAATTTGCGAATTTAACTTCTTAATTATATCACAGAAAAAGCCCACTGGCTATCTGCCAATGGGCTTTACTGTAAAATTTAAATCAATCCTGATATGAATTCTATTTTGCTTCCTCAACGCCGACTTCCGTTTCTACGCGGGCCAGAATAAAGCACAGATCGGAAAGACGGTTTACGCAGATCAACAGCTGCGGATTCACCGGTTCGGCTTCGTTCAGACGCAGCAGCTGGCGTTCTGCGCGGCGGGTCGTCGTGCGCGCGATATCCAGGGCTGCGGAACCGGGCGTATCACCGGGAATGAGAAAATGGCTTAAGGGCTGCAGCATCGAATCAAATTTATCGATGGTGCTTTCAAACATTTTAACGTGTTCTTCCGTAATATACGGCTGCGGCAGGTTCAGGCTCGCCACGTCCGCCATCATGGACATCAGTAATTTCTGCACATTAAAAATCGCTTCTTTTACATCATCGCGTTTTACCAGCGAACGGGCCAGTCCCAGCGCAGACGTAATTTCATCCAGATTGCCGTAGGATTCCACGCGGTCGGAGCATTTCGATACGCGTTCCCCGGTGTAAAGTCCGGTCGTTCCCTTGTCGCCTGTACGGGTATAAACTGCAGCTTTTTTAGTCATACTTCATAACCTCCTTAAAAAATGCCTGTGCCAAAATGCACAATACTATAAAACATTCCCGCAGGTTTAATGAGAGTACGGGCAAAAAGGCCCAGACAGAATTCCGCCTGAGCCGTTTTATCTTAGTAAATTTCTTCCGGGGTGAAGAAGTTTTTAATTTCGCGTTCCGCAGCTTCCGGGCTGTCGCTGCCGTGGATTACGTTTTCGCCCTTATCCAACGCAAAATCGCCGCGGATGGAGCCGGGGGTGGATTCGATCGGGTCGGTTACGCCCATCATGGTACGGATCGCTTTAATGGCATTGGGGCCTTCAACGACCATGGCAACCAGCGGGCCGCCGGTAATAAATGCTTCCAGTTCCGGGAAGAACGGTTTGTCAACATGCTCTGCATAATGATATTTCGCCTGGTCTTTGGACATTACCAGCATTTTCAGCGCGCAGATCTTTAAACCGCGGCGTTCAAAACGGGCAATGATCTCACCGATTAAATGTTTGCGAACTCCGTCGGGTTTAACTAATACTAACGATTTCTGGTCCATGTTTTTCTCTCCTTTGAATAATATAAAATTTTATTGCATATGTATCAAGCCAGGCTCAAAACCCGGTATGAATCGAAACTCACTCTTTCAGCTTGCCCTGCCGTTTCATGGCGTCCGCCTGTTCACGCAGCAGCCTTACCCGTTCTTCGGTAGAAGGATGGGTGCTGAACAGCTTCTGCATATCCTTCAAAC
>JAFTZZ010000246.1 GCA_017460905.1 Acidaminococcaceae bacterium
GGATCAGATCATAGGAAAGCTTGGCCTTATACTTGCCGTACAGTTCCAGATCGTCACGGTCGATGCCTAATTTTTCCGCTATCTCGGTAATCGGAAGCATCTTCACCTGCTGGGCAATCTCGATATCAGATAACATGATCCATCCTCCTCTTCTTTTGAATTTTTTCCGTCTTTAGAATTTTTCAGGACCTTTTCTTCTGTCGGATATCTTTTTACTATAACTGCTGTTACGCAGTCCCTCGTCAGTCTTCCTACACAGTTTGCTATTTTTATTATACCTTATTTTCTACATTACCGGAACCAGATTTCTATTTTTGTTCCCGGTTCCACTGCCGCACCACCTGCCGGTATCTGTTTATAGGCTTTTCCGGAACCGTACGGTTCCAGCACCAGCTGGCCTTTTTCCAATACTGCGGTAATTGCTCTTGCATCAAACCCGGCAAAATCCGGAACGACCCATTTACCGTCTTTTTCCTTCAGCTCCGGAACCGGTTTCGGCAGTTTTTCCTGCTGTCCCGGCTTCACATGGGCTTCAAAGCTGGGAAGCCCTTCCCTGCTGCTGGGCTGGATGCCTTTGGCGACCAGGATCTGCTGCAGGGTGTCCCGGAAAATAGGCGCCGATACCTGGGAACCGTAAAAGGCCCCTTTCGGCGTATCCAGCATGACCAGCATGGCATACTGCGGTTTGTCCGCAGGCACAAAGCCCACAAACGACGCAATATATTTGCCCGGCGCGTAACCGCCTTCGTCCGCGATCTTCTGCGCGGTACCGGTCTTGCCCGCAATGCGGTAGCCCTGGATCCGTGCTGTTTTGCCGCCGCCCTCGCTGACCACCTTTTCCATCATGCCCCGCATCTGTGCCGCCACTTCAGGAGTAATTACATTACGTACCACCTGCTTACTGCCTCTGCGGATCACTTCGCCGTTGGGCGCTACGATACGGTCTATAATATAGGGCTTCAACAGCTCGCCGCCGTTGGCGATGGCACAGATGGCCCGCAGCTCCTGCAGCGGCGTGACCGCGATGCCCTGTCCGATAGCCAGGGTTGCAATATCCGGCTCATACATGTTCTTCGGATCGTACAGGATACCGTCTTCTTCACTGGGCAGCTCGATACCGGTAGCCTTGCCGAAGCCATACTTTTTGGCCCAGTCAATCTCCTTCTGGGCGCCCAGCTTCATGCCCAGCTGCACCATACCGGTATTGATGGAAAATTTGATGACATCCTCAAATTTTACCAGACCCATGCCGGTATCATCCCAGTTGCTGATGACGCGGTCGGCAATACGGATGGAACCGGTATCGTTCACCGGTGTATCCGGGGTGATGAGGCCTTCGGAAAGGCCCATGGTGCCTACGATCGGTTTGAAAACAGATCCCGGCTCATAAATAATGGAGATGGCCCGGTTCAGCCAGCTGGCTGCCGGATACTCCCCGAAATGGTTCGGATCGAAGGTCGGACGGCTGCCCATGGCCAGGATCGCCCCGGTGTGCGGGTCCATGATCAGCACGGCGGCGCCGGCGGAATTCGTCCGCTTCATGGCGTCATCCAGCGCATCCTCGATGACAAACTGCATCTTGCTGTCGATGGTCAGGTAGACTGTAGCTACCATTGTCTTTTCTTTGGTCTCTTCCGGATCGGTATTTTTATCGGCAATGACCCGTCCCATGGCATCGGTCTTGATGGTCTGCCGCGTCTCCGCTCCCTTGAGGATGCTGTCCAGGGCCAGCTCCAGCCCGGACAGACCGCTGTCGTCGGTGCCTACGAAGCCAAGCACCTGGGCTGCCATGGATTTCTTGGTATAATAGCGTTTGCTTTCCGAAATAAAATGCAGTCCGGGCAATTTATTTTCTTTTATGATCGCAACGACCTGCTGGTAATCCCTCGGCTCCAGCATGCGCTTGATCCAGACAAACTGCCCTTTCAGCGTAAAATCTTCATACAGCGATGCCTCGCTGATGTTCAGGACCGGCGCCAGCTTCTGAGCCGCGATTCGCGGAACATCCCGGAATTCCCCGGTTTTCCCCGGTTTGGCACTTTTATTCATCTCATCCGGATTGACATAAAGGGAATGGACCATGATGCTGACGGCCAGTTCTTCCCCGTTCCGGTCCACGATACGGCCCCGTGGCGTGTGCCGTTTGATCTTTTCCGTAACCTGGGTCACAGCGCGCTGTCCCAGCTCCGTGCCGCTGATGACCTGTACCCATAACAGGCGGACGGCCACCAGCAAAAATCCTGCCAGGATCAGGTAGCCCAGCAGGGCAAGCCGGTTCCGGCTGTCCCCCAGTGTAAATTTTTCCTTTTTCATCAGAAGGGCCTCCTGTTCCGGTTAGCGGAAACCACCCGCAGACGGCTGTCCTCGGTGGGAGGCAGACCGGCCGCGATGCGTTCTTCCATGATCTCCCGCGCGCATTCGCTGCGGTACACGGAAACGACCAGCCCCAGCGCAAACATATTGGCAAGCAGGGACGTTCCCCCATAGCTGATAAACAGCAGCGGCACGCCGATAACCGGCAGCACCCCCGTGACCATGGCCATATTGGCTACCGACTGCCCGATCAGGAACAGGGTAGAGCCGGATACCAGCAGATACCCTTTCCGGTCCTTTGTATTCATGGCAATGCAGAACAGAGCCCGCGCCAGGATCACAAAACAGATGATCAGAAAGAGCGCTCCCACATACCCCCACTCCTGACAGAAAATAGCAAAGGCAAAGTCTGTGTGGGCTTCCGGCAGGAAAAAGAATTTACCGGAACCCTGTCCCCAGGGAAGCCCGGTCAGTCCGCCGCTGCCGATAGCCGTCAGGGACTGTGCCATCTGGTATCCGCCGCCCTGGGCGTCCTTCCAGGGGTCGAGCCAGAGCGCAAACCGTGCGCGGCGGTAAGGCGCCATCAGCGCCAGAGCTCCTATCGCTATCCCTATAAAGCCTATATAAGAAATCTGTCGCAGCGGGATCCCCGCCAGAAAATACATGCCCAGCATCAATGCAAATACGATAGTCGCCGTACCCATATCCGGCTGCAGAAAGATCAGTCCCGCAAACAGCATGGATATCAGCAGCGCCTGATTGGACGGATAGCCCAGCAGGCTTACATGCAGGCCCCGCTGCAGGCGGTCGCCCAAATAGGAAGAGGCCATCAGTATCACGGAAACCTTGGCAATTTCCGAAGCCTGCAGGGAAAAGCCGCCGATGTAGATCCAGCGCCGCGATCCGTTGACCACGGTCCCGATACCCAGCGTGGCAGCCAGCAGCAGCACGGTCACTGCCGCTATCACCGTGTAAAAACGGGGACTCATCAGGCGCTTGTAATTAAGGCGGAACCCGGTCAGCCAGAAAACCAGACAGCCGACAGCCGCATACCCCAGATAACGGACCAGGAAGTGATACTGGTTGCCGGTCATGGCTTCTGCCGTGACAAAGCTGGCACTGAACACATTGACACAGCCTATGACCATAAGCAGGATCATAAGCGTAATAATTGCGTCCTTTGGATTTTCCCACAACATAAAACGTTCTCGCATAGTATTTCCGGTTCCTTATCAGTCAACAACACTCTTCTCAGCAGGACGGATGTTCCGCGGGGAACGGGTATCTACTTTCCCCGATTCCTCCGTGAACAACGCTTCACAGTAATTAATAGGCGTTCCCAGCGCGCTGAACTTTTTTTCATATTCCGTCTGCACTTCATTCGTAATCCCGCTGTGATGCAGGTCATACGAAAGTGCCCGGATCTCCAGCCCGAACGCCTTAAACTCTTCTACCGAAAAGTCAAACAGTTTCCGGTTGTCCGTTTTAAAGAACAGCCTGCCGCCGACCCCCAGCAGCTTCCGGTACAGGCCCAGAAAATTACGATGGGTCAGGCGTCGCTTGGCCTGTTTGGATTTGGGCCAGGGATCGCTGAAATTCAGATACAGGGTCCGTATCTCCCCCGGCGCAAACCAGTCTTCCATAAAAGCCGCGTCCGCACAGAGGATCACCATGTTTTCCAGTCCCAGCTCCATCGCTTTTTTCGCCGGATAATAGGAAATATCCGACTGGGTCTCAACGCCGATAAAGGCTTTATCCGGGTGCAGCTGCGCCATACCCGTAATAAACCCGCCTTTGCCGCAGCCGATCTCCAGACACAGCTCCCTGCCCGGGAACCGTTCCTGCCAATGGCCTTTAAACCGCTCTATATCTTCCCTGTACAGAAAACCGGCTTCCACCACTTCCGGTATTGCCTTTTCGATCCAGGGCTTCTTCCGTAAACGCATAGCAAAATTCCCTGTTTTGTCGCCGGCTGTGCTGCCGCTTTTCCGCAGCGCGCAGCCCGGGACAACACTTTTTTCCTTAATAATCAATAATCAGTTATTTTTTCTTTTTTGCCGGCACCGGCCCCAGCTCATATTTTTTCAGATAACGGTACAGCGTAACACGGCTGACATCCAGCATGGAAGCCAGCTTGGAAATATTGCCGCCCGCCGCTTTCCAGACAGAGATGAAGGCGTCTTTATCGTATTTCCAGGATTTTTCCATGGTCTTGTCCACCGGCATCTTGATATCTTCCGCTTCGATCACGCTGCCGGGCACATGGAAAAAGGCCCTCTCAATAACGCCCTGCAGCTGTTTGATGTTGCCGGGCCAGCTGCAGCCTGTCAGCACCCGCAGCGCTTCCGGCGTCAGATGCTTCTGGGGCATATTGTACTGGGCGCTCATTTCCGCCAGGATATGGTTGGCCAGGACGGAGATATCTTTCACCCGTTCCCGCAGCGGCGGAATCCGCATCACCGTATCCAGCACCATTTCAAACAGCTTGCGGCTGAACAGTCCTTTGTCCGCCAGCCGTTTCAGGTTGCTGTCGCAGGCGGCAATCACACGCACATTTAATTTTTTCCGTTCCCCTGTGCCGGGTACAGGCAGCCCGTCCTTCAGGGCGTCCGCCAGCCGGTCGCCCAGTTCCACCGGCAGTTTTTCCACTTCATCGATGAACAGGGTCCCGCCCATGGCCAGTTCCAGCTTACCGGCCGTCGGCTGGTTATCTTCATCCAGCTTCCCGAAAAATTCTTCTTCCATGGCTTTAGGCGATTCATCTGAACACTTGACTACGATCAGGGGCGCCGCTGCCCGGGCGCTGGCCTGATGGATACCGTGGGCCAGACGCTGCTTGCCGGTTCCCGGTTCGCCCTGTAACAGAATATTGTTATCCACACGGGCGATACGGGTTGCCTTGTGCTGCAGCGCCAAGAACTCCGTCGTCTCGCCCACCATGCTGTACAGGCTGTACCGGCTGCTGTAGCCGGTAGCATGGGCTATCGTCGTTTTCAGGTCTTCAATGGACATGCTCAGTACGACCGCGCCTTCCACCGCCTTGCCGATCTTCACCGGCAGCGCCGTGGTCACGTCTTCATACGTACGGTCCTGGGTGATCCAGGTCACTTCCCGGCGGTAGGTCGGCTTGCCAGCCAGCGCCTGCCGTACCGGGATATGCTCGTAATTCAGGAAC
>JAFTZZ010000023.1 GCA_017460905.1 Acidaminococcaceae bacterium
CAATTTGAAGGACATGCTATTACCTCCGTCATGCACTGCTTTGTTTGAGTACATATTCGACAGAGGCGCAAGTTGTTCCTATTACATTTTTGGAATCTATTTATAGTTTTGACACCTTAACCATAAATACACAAAAAAACATTTGTGTTTTAACAAAAATCTCTGTAAATATGCTATAATTTTTACAGCAATATGCTGCTTGAAGCATTATGATCTTGCAAAAAATTCACAGCTTTGTGAAAAGGGGGAAATGTATTATGATGAAAAAAGTTGTAAGCGCTGCGATGATTGCGGCTCTGGCTCTGAGTGTTGCGGCCTGCGGCGGCGGCGACAAAAAAGCGGACGCTCCGAAGGACGGCGCCAAACCGGCTGCTACCGCAACGGCCAAGGTTGATCGCAGCAAAGAATTTATCACCGTGCTGACCGGTCCTACCAGCGGCATTTATTTCCCGATTGGCGGCGCATTCTCCAAGGTTGTCGGCGAAATGGGCTATAAGACCAGCGCGACGGCTACCGGCGCTACCGGCGAAAACATCAACGCCATCCTGACCGGCAAGGGCGAACTGGCCATTGCCATGTCCGACTCCGTAATCCAGGCTGTGGAAGGCTTCGGCGCTTACGAAGGCAAGCCGAAAGCAACCGACCTGCGCGCCATGATGGGCCTGTGGCCGAACGTTGTGCAGATTGTTACCACCTCCGATTCCGGCATTAAATCCTTTAAAGACATCAAAGGCAAGAGAGTCGGCGTAGGCGCTCCCAACTCCGGCGTAGAACTGAATGCCCGCATGATCTTCGAAGCCAACGGCATGACCTACAAAGACGCCAAGGTTGACTACCTGTCCTACGGCGAAGCCATCGACCAGATGAAGAACGGCCAGTGCGACGTTGCGTTCGTTACCTCCGGCCTGGGCAATGCTACCATTAAAGAACTGGGCACCACCAAAAAGATCGTATTCGTTCCGGTAGAAGGCGAAGCATTACAGAACCTGACCAAAAAGTATCCGTTCTATGTAGAATGGAAGATTCCGAAAGCGACCTACGGCACCGATGCCGATACCACCACCGCGGCGGTTATGAACATCATGCTGGTTTCCAAGAAGTTACCGGACGCTGTTGTATATGACCTGCTGGACGGCTTCTACTCTGAAAAGGGCCTGGCCACCATCGGCGCTTCCCATGCAACCGCAAAACGGGAGATCAAACTGGATACCGCGCTGCGCGGCTTAAAGGGCACTTCTGTTCAACTGCATCCGGGCGCGGAAAAATTCTACAAAGACAAAGGCATCCTGAAATAACCTGACGTAAACGGCAGCGCCGTAAGGCCGCTGCCCACCAGTAAACGCTGTTCACAACGGAGTGACGGCTCAGGCTTTAACCATGAAGAAAAAATACCTGAACATTTTTGCCGTATTTTTTCTTGTTCTCGCTTCTTTGTTTGTGTTCAATGAATATTCGGCGCAGACCGTGCTCCGGATCTATGATTATCAGACGAAAGAAATCTATGTTGAAGTTCCGGCCAAAGAAGGCGATACGCTTTTCTTTGGCTGGATTCATTCATGGGAGAAAATCCCCTGGCATGAATATTACCATATCGACGCCAATCACGACCTGATCTTGGACACAATCGCCTTCCCCGCTTTCGGCGCGGGAATTCCGGAGAACAAGGGAACCAAAGTCTGGATCGAGAACGGCATGATCCATATGGGAAACATCAACCAGGTATTTCACGAGTTTACCTGGATCAATTCACACTTTGCCACCCGCGACATCAAGCTTAACGGTCTGCTGATCACCCGCGGGGAACTGCTTCCCGAACACACATGTGTCAATCTGGCAATCGTGAAACGGAGGTTTTTTGATGGAAGAAAAAAACATTCCTAACACAAAAGAAAACGAAATATTAGACAGCAAGACCCAAAAGGAGCTGGAAGCCAAGTCCCAGGAAATCGTCAAGAAACTGGATAAGGAATCCGCCACCCGCAAATTTACGGGGCAGATGGCAAAGTTCTTTTATATCCTCTGCCTGCTGGTTTCCGGGTACCATCTGTACACGGCGGCTTTCGGCCCGCCCGTTACGCTGGTACACCGTTCCCTGCATGTGGCGATGATCACCGCCATGGGTTTCCTGATGTATCCCTTCGGCAAAGGCTCCGACCATTCGAAGCCGTCAATCATCGACTGGGCGCTGGCGCTTTTGTGCTTCACTGTCCCCGCTTACATCTGGTACGATTATCTGGGCGTCGTGGAACGGGCCGGCAATCCTAACCAGACCGACCTGATCATGGCGACCATGCTGGTAGTGCTGGTACTGGAATGTTCCCGCCGCGTCACCGGCAACGCGCTGACGATCCTTTCTTTGGTCTTCATCGTCTACGGGCTTTTCGGCCGGGAGTTCCCCGGTATGTTCATGCACCGGGGGTACGATTGGCCATCCCTTTCCAACCATTTCTTTGCTAACACGGAAGGTATCTACGGTACTTCGGTCAGCGTAGCCGCCAGCTACATCTTCCTGTTCATTTTGTTCGGCACAGTCATGCACAAGTGCGGCATGGGACAGTTCTTCAACGACATCGCCCTGGCGCTGGCCGGTCACACAAAGGGCGGCCCGGCGAAGGTTGCCGTTATCGCCTCCGGCTTTTTGGGATCCATCAACGGCTCTGCCGTAGCCAACGTAGTGACTACCGGCACCTTTACCATTCCCCTGATGAAGCGCAACGGATATCGGCCGCGGTTTGCCGGCGCGGTGGAGGCAGTGGCGTCCACCGGCGGCCAGATCATGCCGCCCATCATGGGCGCGGCGGCCTTTGTGCTGGCGGACGTGGC
>JAFTZZ010000247.1 GCA_017460905.1 Acidaminococcaceae bacterium
CACTCTGTTTTCTGGACGGATACGCAAACAGTAACGGCGCCGGGCGTGAAGCAAAAAGAGCCAACCTGAACAAAAAAGAATACTGGGCATTTACGCTGAAACAGTTCCAGCTGATGAACTGTTTATCCAGTTTACCGGATACGTTTGAAGATTCGCTGGAAGGAACAAAGGCGATGAAGGAGACGGCACGAAAACGGGAAGAAACGAAAAAAGAAATCGCCAAGGAAGGGTATGAACTGGAAGCGTGGATTGCTAAAGTCAATCCGCCGAAAACAGAAATCCAGATTCAGAACGATAAAGTCAAGCGGGTGTTGCGCTCATACCTGTACTGCCAGCATCAGATTGACACGCTCTGCAATGAAATCACAAAATTGGATTCCCGGCGCAAGCGGATCACAATCCAGTACCGCGATGTACATGGCGGAAGCGGAAGCGATTACACCGAAGCCGTTATTGATAATATCCGTGAACTGGAAGAAGAAATCATTCTGCAGACGAAGCAGCTGCAGGCGGAACGGTTGAAGGTGCAGTTCTGGATTGACAGTTTGAAAGATTTCCGGATCAGGAACGTCCTGACAGAGTGCTACCTGAACGGGCTGCGGTTTGAGGAAGTGGCGAAAGAGCTGAATTATAATTATGACTACGTGAGACGGTTGCACGGGATTGGGATCAATACGCTGCGTGTACTATTCAAGGACGAGATTGCGAAAATGAAAAAAGAAGCTGAAAAAATGAAAGTGGTCACAAAAAGTCACAACGAAATGTGATATAGTATAAGTGCCAGAGATTGACAGGGACAAGAAAGATCCTCCTAAATGATCTGACGAAAGAGCATCTGCGAGTTGGCCGCAGGTGCTTTTTTGTTGCCGAATTTGCGCAGGAAGGTGGTGAGGCGGATGGGACAGAGAGGACTGATCAAAGGGCCGAAACAGATGCTGGACATGTGGGAAAAATACAAAGAGCGGTGCGATAACCGGTCCATAGTGGTATTTGACCATAACAAAAAGACCGGCGATTACGATGTCAATGAAGTGATCCATCCCGTCACGTACACCATCAAGGGTTTCGCCGTTTTTTTGGGCATGACGGAGCAGAACTTTTATTCCACTTACAGTAAAAATCCTAAATTTGAGTACGTCATCGCACGCGTGCGCGAGGAATGCGAAGTGGACACCCGGGAAAAATTTGAATTGGGGATGATCAACCCGAAACTGGCAGGGCTGTGGATGAGCAAGTACGGGTACAGTACCCGGGAAGTGAACAATATCACGGGAGCGGATAACGGACCGCTTGAATTTGCGTGGCCGCAGGAAGGTCATGAAATTGCGGAAAGGGATGAGGAGACATGAAAGTAATTATTCCTTATACGCCGCGGCCGATCTGGAAGAACGCGATACACCCGGCGCTGGATAAGAAGGACAGGGCGGTGCTGATCATGCACCGGCGGTTCGGCAAGACGGTAGGCAGCGTGAACCAGATGATTAAAAAAGCGGTGCTGAACCCACTGCGGGCGCCGCAATACGCATACATAGCGCCGTTCAGGAACCAGGCCAAAAGGATCGCCTGGGAATACCTGAAATATTACACGAATGTCATTCCCGGGATAAAGCGCAATGAAGCGGATTTGTTCGTGGAGTTACCGTCGCGGTTTAAAGGCAGCCCGGGCGCACGTATTTATATTATCGGCGCAGACAAGCCGGACGCATTGCGCGGCATGTATTTGGACGGCGTTATCCTGGATGAATATGCCCAAATCAAACCGTCGCTGTACGGAGAGATCATAACGCCTGCCCTGGCAGACCGGAAAGGATTTTGCTGGTTTGTAGGGACGCCGAAGGGGCAGAATCATTTTTATGATCTATACCTGCAGGCGTTGAAGGATGAACGGTATTTCACCTGCCTGTACCGGGCGGATGAGACGAAAGTCTTTACGCCGGAAAAGCTGGAAGAGATGAAACGGGACATGACGGACATTGAGTACCGGCAGGAGATGCTGTGCGACTTTACGGCCAGCGCAAGCAATATCGTGATGACGATTGATCTGGTAACGGAAGCGGCGCAGCGTCAGCTGACAGAACGGGACGTGTACGGCATGCCGGTGGTATTCGGGCTGGACGTAGCCCGGTTCGGGGACGATGATTCGGTGCTGACGATCCGGCAGGGGCTGTTCACCCGCCCGCAGCTGCGGTGGCACGGGCTGAACACGATGGAGCTGGCGGCCCGGATGGCAGCGAAGATGATGGAATTCCATCCGGCCCTTGTCATTATCGACGGCGGGGCCATGGGGCCGGGCGTGATAGACCGGCTGCGCCAGCTGGGCTGGCAGAACGTTGTTGAGGTGAATTTCGGGCAGGCGGCCATGGATCCGCAGCGGTATGCCAACGCCAGGGCGGAGATGTATTTCCTGGCCAAGAAACACCTGGAAGCCGGCGGGTGCATTCCGGACGACAGCGACCTGAAGACGGAACTGACGGTGACGGAATACAGTTTCACGGCGGCAGGGAAGATCCAGCTGCAGCCGAAGGCAAAGATAAAAGAACTGACAGGGCGTTCGCCCGACGGGGCGGATTCATTCTGCCTGACATTTGCGGTGCCTGTGGACGCTGCGACGCTGTACGAACAGCAGCAGCGTGAAATAGAAAACCAGGAATATGACCCGTACGGGGATCTGTAGGAGGTGAGGAAGATGTGGAAGATTGTTATGCAGCTGCACGGCGGCCATGGTGGCGGAGGCGGTTCTTCGGTGAAACAGTCGGCGCCGGGTTCGACTGCAGTGGCTACGGTTGACAATGCGACTGACAGCGAACGCGCCAGGCTGCGCGAAAGAATGTCTACGGCCCGCGGCAGGAGGTACACGGACCGGACAGGCGGGAATCTGGGCGTAGCGGACCAGATCAAGAAAGCATTGCTGGGGGAATGATCCATGAATCTGATGGCGTATTTACAGGACACGGAAGTCTTGAAGCATAAGCGTTCCATCCTGAACCAGATGTACATGGAGCGGTCCAGTTATGAAGCGACCTGGCAGGATTTGAGTAAATTCATCAACCCGTACCGTGGCAGCTTTGACGAACTGGGGAAACGCACCATCGGTTCCCGGAGGGACGATAAGCTGATAGATCCGTATCCGATGCAGGCTCATGCCAAATGCACGGCGGGCCTGCACAGTGGGCTGACGTCTCCCAGCCGTCCGTGGTTTGAACTGTCATTACAGGACCATGAAAAGGCAGAATTTCACACGATCAAGCTGTGGCTGCAGGACTGCAAGGAAATCATGATGGACATCTATGCCAAGAGCAACGTGTACAACATGCTGCAGCAGATTGAAGCGGAACTGTCCCAGTTTGGGACCGGGGCCGCATTGCTGCTGCAGGATTTTAACACGGCGGTATGGTGTCGGTCATTCACCTGCGGGGAATATGCCGGCGGGGTGGATGCCCGCGGGCGGAGCTGCCAGTTTGCCCGGAAGTTCCGGCTGCTGGCTTCGCAGATGGTCAAGGAATTCGGGATTGAAAACGTAAGCGAAGCGGTAAGAAGCGCGTATGAAAGCCGGAACTATACGGATTATTTTGAAGTCCACATGCTCATTGAAGAAAATCCGGAATATGATCCGGAAGCGGTGAAGATTGGGAATTTCAAATGGCGTTCGTATTACTGGGAGGCCGGGGGTGAAAAATTCCTGAAGGTGTCGGGTTATCATGAAAAACCTTTTTTAATGCCGCGCTGGACGGTAGTGGCCAACAGCACCTACGGAGTAGGCCCGGGACATACCTGCCTGGGTGACTGCAAGCAGGTACAGAAGCTGGAGAAGGCAGATCTGCGGATACTGGACCAGCTGGCGGACCCGGCGCTGGTGGTGCCGAACGGAGTGGGAACTGTTTCCAGGCTTCCGGGAAAACAGACCAATGTTCCAACAGGCACACAAGGGCAGATATACCCTCTGTTTTCAGCGGCAGGAAGTCGGCAGGACATCCTGGCCAAGCTGAATGAGAAGCACCAGCTGATCGCAACAGCGTTCTATAATGACCTTTTCGTGATGCTGAGCCAGCAGGATAACCCGCAGATGACGGCTCGGGAAGTGGCGGAACGGCATGAAGAAAAACTGCTGATACTTTCCCCTGTGCTGGAACAGATGCACAATGAAGTGCTGATCCCGCTGACGAAGCGTACCTTCGAGATCTGTATGCGTAACGGGATTTTTCCGGAGATGCCGGAAGAGATCGGGAGCGTGGAGGAACTGAAGGTGGAATTTGTGTCGTTGCTGGCGCAGGCCCAGAAGATGGTCGACACACCGGCCATAGAACGGACGGTGGCATTTGCGGGCAACCTGATGGTAGCCGCTCCGGATATCATGGATAACCTGGACCTGGATGCGGCGTTACGGAAGCATGCGGCATTGAACGGCGCCCCGGAGGATATCCTTCGGGATGAGGCGGAAGTGAAAAAGATCCGCCAGGCGCGGGCGGAACAGCAGGCGCAGCAACAGCAGATGCAGCAGGCGGCGGCTATGGCCAAGCCGTTGAAGGACAGCGTGGAAGCGGCACGGTTGCTGGCAGATACCCCGATCAGCAACAGCAGCCCGGCGGATATCCTGATGGGAGGTGCATAAGATGGATGAGACGGCTTTGCGCTGGTTGATGGATCATGAGGAAGGACGCCAGGCCATGCTGGAAGTGCTTGAACTGACGGGCGTGTACCGCACGGATAGCAGTGACGGAGCGAACACCAACATGCTGCTGATCGGTCGCAGGAGTGTGGGAAGCGATTTACTGCAGAAGATCCGGAGCCTGGGACGGAAGGCTGGGGAAGATGGTCTTTCGCTGGAATACCGGATGCTGCGGGAAGAAAAGGAACGTATGGAACGCGCAGTGCGCAAGGAAAAAGAAAGAGACATTTTTGATTAAATTTTTGCAAGGAGGAAGAGCCATGAAGAAGTCGTTATGGAAACTGATTTTACAGCTGCACGCGGAAGGAGACGGAGGCGATGGCGGTACAGGTGGCGGCAGCCCGGCCGCAGGGAATCCGGGCGGAGGTGATCCAAATTCTGACGGCGCTGGCGGTGGTGCTCCCGGCGCTGGTAATGGCGGCGGAAATCCCGCAGGGAATCCGCCGGGCAATGAGAATGGTTTCCGTAAGAATCCGTTCGGGGACGGAAATCCTGGCAATCAGCAGAAGCCGGTTATCCCGGACAAGTATGAATTCAAACTGGCCGAAGGGCTGGAGATCGCACCCGCCGTAGCGGAAGAATTTACAGGTATTGCTAAAGAACTGGGATTGACCCAGGCCGGCGTAGACAAACTGGTAGACTTGCACGGCCGCCTGATGCTGGAATCCGTGAAGCAGGCAGAAGCGCAGCGCGACACCTGGGCGGAAGAATGTGCCAAACAGGGACTGGCTACACCGCAGGCTATGGCCAATGCCAAACTGGCAGTGGATACCTTTGGCGGCGGGGAAGCGATGAACATCCTGGTGCAGACCGGGGCAGCGTGGCATCCGGCAATACAGAAGATGCTGCAGAATATCGGTTCCCTTCTGCAGGAAGACAACACGCCGGACGGGAAACCGGCGGGAAAGCAGCCGAGCGCTGCGGATATGATGTTCCCGAACAGTAAGTATGAATGAGAAAGTGAGGTAAAAAAGAATGAGCTTTGTAACGTTAAAAGATTTTGCGGACCGTTTTGGCGCCAATGGCCAGAAACAGTACCAGCAGATCATTGAACAGCAGACCAAGACCAACAAGATCCTGCAGGTTTTGCCGTACCACGAATGCAATGACGGCCAGCGGGATATGGCGACCATTCGGGCCGCGTTACCGGAAGTGGCATGGCGTATGATCAACCGCGGTACCAAACCGGTAAAGACCCAGGTGAAACAGGCGTCCTTCACCTGCGGTGAACTGGAAGGCTTTGCGGATGTGGATGAAAAACTCCTGAAACAGAACAACAATTCCAACGAATGGCGCTTGTCTGAAAATGCGGGTATCCAGGAATCTATGAACCAGAAGATGGCGACGACCTTCTTCTATGGGGATGAGAAAGTCAATCCGGCAGGATTTACCGGCCTGTCCGCATATTTCTATAGCAAGACCAATCAGGAAAGCATTTACGCGGACCAGATCATTGACTGCGGCGGTACCGGCGATGCCCTGACGTCCCTGTGGATTGTCGGGTTCGGCCCCCTGTCCTGCTACGGCATTTTCCCGAAAGGAAGCCATGCCGGTTTTACCTATGAAGACATGGGCCGCGTGGAACTGAAAGATGCCAACGGCGGCATCTTCTACGGTTACCGTTCCAAATACAACTGGGCTGCCGGCCTGGTAGTCCGTGACCCGCGCTTTATTGTGCGCCTGGCCAATATCGATACGACCAAGCTGTCCGCCAATGACGCGGATGCGTTTATCGAAAAGATGATCAGGGGCTATAACCAGATCGAGAATCCTGACTCTGTTTCCCTGAACATTTTCTGTAACCGCGATGTACAGACGTATCTGGATATCCTGGCGGCGAAAAAGACCAACGTCCGTCTGGGCATTGATGAATTCGCCGGCAAGAAGATCACGCACTTCTACGGAGTGCCGATCCTGCGCAGTGATGCCATCGTGAACAAGGAAAGCGCGATCGTGTAAGGAAGGAGTGAAACAATATGGCGAATATTGACGCTGAATTAATGTTTTGTGAAAACAAGGCCGTGGCGGCCAGTGTGACCAGCGATGTGATCGAGCTGGGATGCGTGGGTAATGCGGTGACACCGTTGCTGGTGAATGTCGTGCTGACCGAAGCGATGAGCGTCGGAAGGGTCGATATGGTCAAGCTGCAGTCTGCTCCTGCGTCTACATTTGCGGCAAATGTGGTGGATGAAATTACGGTATCCACTCCGGCCAGTGTATCCCAGACGTCTCCCGCGCAGCTGGCGCAGTTCTATGCGCCGATCAAGTTCGGCAACAAATATGTACGGCTGGTGATGACGGCGTCTGCCCCGCAGGGGAGCACGTTATCGGGCGGAAAACTGACGGCGTGGCTGGGCGATGCGCCCCGGTTCCCGCAGTAAAAAGGGTAAGCAGCAGGGCGGGGATTCTCTCTCCGCTCTGCCTTTTAACAGGAGGACACAATGGATAATATAACGATCAGTAACATGGCCTTAAGCCATATCGGCGTGGCCAACATCGACCGGATTGATGAAGCATCGGAACCGGCGCGGTTATGCAAACAGTTCTTTGATATGGCAAGGCGCAGTACCCTGCGCAGATTTCCCTGGCCGTTTGCGACCCGAAGGGAGACGCTGGGACTGCTGGACACGGAACCCGGCGACTATGCGTACGCATACAGGTATCCGAAAGAATGTGTGGCGATCCGCAAGCTGTATGATGAAAACTACCAGGAAATCCCGGAATACCAGAGGTATAAGATACTGGGAGACAAAGAAGGCCGCGTGATCTATACCAACGTGGAAAAATGTATCTGTGAATATACGGCGGATGTGAAAGACTGCGACCTGTTCGATGACGGGTTTGTGGAAGCGCTTTCCTGGAAGCTGGCGGCAGATATCGCGTTCAAGCTGACAGGGAACCAGAACATCCAGAACCAGTGCCTGCAGGCGTATAATGCCTATTTCGATGAAGGCAGTACGGATGCGGCCAATGAAGAAAACGAGCTGGACCCGCGCCTGGACCGTTTTGCAAGGGCGAGATTTTAAGGAGTGATGACCATGTACCAGTTAAAACCGAG
>JAFTZZ010000248.1 GCA_017460905.1 Acidaminococcaceae bacterium
CATGATGTGTATGATGTGCAGGGCTTATATCGCCTGGCAGTAGAAGAATTATCCGTTTTGGAGAAGAACGCAGGATCTCTTAAATGGAGTTCTTTGTATTTTATGGGGTTTTATCAGTTTGATACGCTGCAGCTGGCAATTATCCGTATGCTCAGCCGGTTTACCGATGTGTGGGTCGCGCTGCCTTATGAGGCGCAGCGGCCTGATTTGTATGGCGCGACAGAATTTACGTACGGTGATTTAATGGGCTATGCTGTGCCGGAGTTTTTAACCTTGCCGGCAACGGCGAAAAGGGCGGCGTCCCTGCAGCATATTTTGCAGGGACTGCGTAATCCGGAGGCAAAGCCTGTGTCTGCAGGTTCCGGTATTGAGATATGGGAAACGGCTGATAAAACAGAAGAACTGCGTGCGGTGCTGCGCGAGATTAAGCAGCACATCCGGCAGGGGCTTGTCCGGGCGGATGAGATTGCGGTGGTAGTGCGCCGGTTGGAGGATTACCGGGGAATCCGGGCGTTGTGCGATGCATACGGGATTCCGGTGCAGATGCCGGATGGGGCTCATCTGGCGGCCAATCCGCTGTTCCGCTGCCTGACCATGCTTTTGGAGATGATACCGCTGCACGGCCGGGAAAAAGCAGAGGCCTTCATAAACTTTTTTGCCCAACCGTTGTTACGGATCGTCTTTGGAATGAGGACAGAGGATGCGGTGAAACTTGCGGCGCAGCGATACTATACGGACTATGCTGTGTTTTTACGCGATCTGGCAAAGCTGTCGGGCAGTGAAACGCTGACCTTGCTGCGGCAGGAGCTTGAACAGTTTGCCGGAGAAGCGACCGCAGCGGACTATTGCGAGTCTGCTTCATATCTTAACGTTGACGAATCTGCAGTCTGTTGCAGGCAGGCTGTACCGTGACAGGGAAATTACCCTGCCAGAATTTAAAAACCTTGTCTGTGCGCATGCGGAAATTCTTTCCCTGCTGCGTGAGCTGCCGCAGGATTACCGGGTCGGCGGTTATGAAACCGGAAAGATTGCCTGTACGGAATTTGCGGAAGCGCTGGCGGAAGCAGCGGGAACCGTTTTGCTTCCGCTGCGCCCCGAAAATAAGGAGGGAATTGCCGTCCTGCCGGCGGTAAATTTGGAGGAAGCTTCCTATCAGCAGGTTTACGTTTTGGGACTGTGTGAAAAGGAATTCCCGTTTTTGAAAAATGAAAACTGGATTTATAACGACAGGGAGCGTAAAGACCTGGCGGCTCTCGGCATTGCGCTTCCCTGTGCCGCTGACGGATACAGCGAAGATATCCACTTTTTTGCGAATGCCTGTGCGGCAGCACGGTCGCGTCTGGTGCTGACATATTCCAAAGAAGATGACAGGAATGTTTCGCCGTATATCCATGAAATCCTGTCGCTGTTTACGGATTTGCGGGTTCAGGTTAAACCGCGGATACAGAAACTGGAGGACAGCCTGTCCCGGGAAGAACTGGAACTGGCGCTGGTGCGCGGCGGACAGGAAGGCGCCTTGCGGGCTGTGGTGGATACGGAACTGACAGAGGCAGGCGCCGGCGATCGGAAACGCAGGGAAAATGAACAGCTTTGGAACGGTCTGTTAAGTGATCCGTCTCTGGTACGGCAGCTCAATCAGCGGATCGGGAACCGTTTCAGCGCGTCTAAGCTGGAGTCGTACCGGAACTGCCCGTTCCGGTTTTTGGCGGTGTATGGCTGGCAGCAGCAGGTGACGGAAGCTGCGGAGGAGGATTTGAATCCGATGCAGCGGGGCAATCTGCTGCATATCGTGTTAGAACGGTTTATCAGCAGGCACATCGGGGAAGGCTTTACTGCCGCACAGTGGGATGCGCTGCGGGAGGAACTGGACGCTGTTTTTGCCGGGGCCTGCAGGGAAATGGAAGAAAGCGGAAATCTGTATGCCGGGGAATTCTGGAATTATGACAGGGAGCAGCTGCGGACGGTCCTGTATCGCTGGCTGAGAAGTGAGATCGCTTACAGTGAAAGCGGAAACATCCGTCCAGCTTATACCGAAAAGGAGTTTGGCAGGCATAACGCGGAGGAGTTTTCAGTCACTGTTGGACAGGAGCAGATTTTTCTGAACGGAATTATTGACCGGATCGATAAAGCGGGTGACGCATATTATATTACAGATTATAAAAGCGGGGACGTACCGGCGCAAAAAGCGTTTCTGGATACTGACCTGCAGCTGCCGCTGTATATACTGGCAGCGGAAAAGCTGGCCGCGGAGGAAGGCGGTACGGTAATTGGCGGCGGGTATTACGGACTGAAGGACGGGGAACGCAAAAGCAATTTCCGGTTTGCGGCGCAGCCGGGAGACATGGCGGAGCTTTCCTGGAAGACCTATTCGGAAGTAACCGATGCCAGCGGAACGAAAGTGAAAATACCGGATACGGACGACTTGCGGAAGCGGACCGAAACAATCCTGAGCGCCCTGCTGCAGCGCATGCAGAGCGGTGATTTCGTGCCGACGCCCACAGACGGGTGTGATGCTTATTGTCCGGCGGCAAAGATTTGCCGGTTCCGTGTTTTATCGCCGGATTGCGATGAGGAGGACACCAATGGCTGAGTTTGATTTTACACCGGCGCAGGCCAGGGCGATTCATTGCATTGATAAAAATGTCGCTGTATCGGCAGGGGCCGGCAGCGGCAAAACGCGGGTCCTGGTCCAGCGCTTTCTGCATATTTTAGCTCAGGGGCTGCAGCAGCCGGAACAAACGGTACTGCCCCAGGAAATCCTGGCGGTAACCTTTACCCGTAAGGCAGCTGCGGAGATGCTGGAGCGGATTCGTAAAGAGGTAGCGAAGAAAGCCGCGGAAGGTTCGGAGCACGAATACTGGCAAAAGCAGTTAAAAGGACTGGACAGCGCCCAGATCGGGACCATCCACAGCTTCTGCAGTGCGCTGTTACGGGCGAATCCGGCAGAGTGCGGCCTGGATCCGGCTTTTACTATCATGGAAGAAACGGATCACGATGAATTTATTGAAGCAGAAACCAGAAGCCTGCTTCGTAACCTGCTGAAGGGAGCGAATCCGGCTGCGGCGACGCTCTGTAATGAGTATGGCAGCCGCAGTCTGCTGGAACAGACGCGATATCTTTTAAAGAAAGGTATCACATTTCAAAAGGGTTCCCTGCTGAAGGGATACAGTGAAATGCTGGCGGAGATCCGGCAGGAAGCGGAGTTTTTAAAAGAAGCGCTGAGTCCGGAGCTGGCCGGAGCCTGCAGTCCTGCCAATAAATCGGTGCTGGAACAGAATCTGGAAGCGATTTGGAGCGCGTTGTCGGATATTGAATCTCCGGACAACCGCAGATTTTTGCAGGAAATCATGCAAAAGCTGACCCGACGGGGAAAATGCGGGGATGTGATCGGGCAGATCAAAGACAGGGCACAGGCAATAGCTTCGTATCCGCTGTGCCTGAAAGCCGCTGCGCTTGTTCCGTTTTGGGAAGCGTATCTGCTCCGGGTGCAGCAGGAAATGAATGCAAAGAAACGCAGCCTGGGTATCCTGAGCTTTGATGATCTGGAGGAAATGGCGCTGGAGCTGCTGGAACACCATGCAGATGTGCTGGAGCGCTGCCGCCGCCGTTTCCGTTATATTATGGTCGATGAGTTTCAGGATACCAATGAACGGCAGCGGCAGCTGATTTATCTTCTCAGCGGCGGGGATAAAGACCTGCTTAAAGATCACCGGTTGTTTGTTGTGGGGGATTCCAAACAATCCATTTACCGTTTTCGCGGGGCGGATGTGTCTGTTTTTGCGCGGGTGCGTAATGAAATCGGGAAGAACGGCGGGGAAGCGATCCTGCTGAATGATAATTTCCGGACGGTCAAGCCTGTTCTGGATTTTTGTAATGATATTTTCCCAAAGATGATGGGCGAAGAACGCGACAACGATGTGTATTATGAAGCGCTGCAGGCCCATCGGGAAAACGACGCAAAACCGGAGCTGTGCGTTTTCCGTTACACGAAGGATATTACCGCGGCTGCGGCGCGGCAGAAGGAAGCGCAGTGGCTGGCAGCGCGCCTGGCTGCCCTGCGCAGCGAAGGCTATGCGTTTAAGGACATGGCAATTTTATTGCAGAAGATGACGCATGTCGCGGTCCTGACGGAAGCGCTGCGGCAGCAGGGGGTTCCTTATGCGGTAGTAGACGGGCGCGGTTTTTATGAACGGATTGAGATTCAGGATCTGATGAACCTGTTTGCCTTTGTGGTGAATCCGCATGACGACCTGAATCTGGCAGGGGTATTGCGCTCGGTTTACATCGGTCTTCACGATGCGACGCTGACACAGCTGTTTCTTGCGCTGCCAGCAGTTTCTGACGAAAGCGGGAATAAGCTTTCGCTATGGGAGTTTTTATTGCAAAATGACGGAGTTGCGGAAAAACTGCCGCAGGCGGCTGCGGTACGGCGGGGCGTTTCGGTGTTGCAGCGCCTGCTGACAGCAGGGACGGTCCTGAATCTGCCGGAATTCTGCAGGGAAATTAAAAGACTGCTGCATCCGGAAACGGTGCTGGCTATGCAGCATAACGGGGAAGAACAGCTGGCTGATTTACGTAAATTTTTCCGGATGGCGGATACGTTTGCCGCGGAGAAGCAGGGAACGGTCCGTGATTTTGTGCAGCGCCTGCAGCAGATGCAGGAAGAAGAAGTCCGGGAAGCGGCGGCCGATGTTGCGGCAGAGGACGCGGTGCTTCTGATGACGGTGCATAAGTCCAAGGGACTGGAGTTCCCGGTAACGGCAATCCCCTTTATGGAAGCGGCGGCAAAGAAAGATACGGAACGGGCGGTATATCTGCCGGAGATGGGGCTGGGGATATCCGTCCGGGATGATTCCGGAAAACTGGTGCGCAGCCTTGTCCTGGACCGCATCAAAGAGTTCAGTGGGCAAAAGGAGCAGGAAGAAAAAATCCGCCTGCTGTATGTTGCAATCACCCGGGCAAAGGACCGGCTGATTTTGTCCGGCAGCCTGAAGGAGACGAAGAGTGATTCCAAGCCGAAGAGCCCGCAGGCAAAGGGCGAATCGAAGACAAAGACGTGGCTGAAGGATTTGCTGGCCGTTTTGCCGGAAGGGTATCCGGGCATTGTACGGACAGAGGTTGTTGTGGATACGGCAGCAGCCGGAGAAACAGAACTGATTCCGGTGAGACAAAACGAAGACATATCCGGCGAATTGCTTGACCGGCTTCTTCGGCAGGCAGAACCGCTGGCGTCTTTCGGCGGCAGTTCGATGACCTGGTTCTCTGCTTCCGCGCTGCAGGAGTATGAAATCTGCCCGCGCCGGTATTATTATCAGGTCATTGAACGGATTCCGCCGTCAGAGAACGAGGCAGCTCGTGGAGAAAAACTGCCGGCCCATGTGCTGGGCTCGCTGGTGCATGCCGTTTTGGAAAAGTATGCGAAGTGGCGGATGGAGCATCGGTTCAGGGAAGAGGAAAGCGTCTGGCACGATTTTTATACTGAGGCGGTGGAAGAACTGGCCGGCGGCCGCTGCGATTTAGCGGCAGAGGCGGAAGACATGCTGCGGGCTTATCTGCAGTCTCCGTTATACCGGGACTTTTCTGCCAGACAGGCCTTTGCGGAATACGGTTTCCAGCTTCCGTTGCTGCAGGATGATAAACATTCGTATATGATTACCGGATTTATTGACGGCATCGCGGTACAGCCGGACGGTTCGTTGCAGCTTGTCGATTATAAGTCCGGACACAGTCTGCAGGACGGTTTCGGCAGAAGCGGGTATGCCTGGCAGCTGACTTTATATAAGCTGGCGGCGGAGAAACTGCTTGCAAAACCGGTAAGCAAGGCTTCGCTGCATTATATCCGCAGCCAGAGCGAATGGGTTTTGCCGGACGGGGAGTATCGGCAGGAAATCCTGCGGCTCTGCGGTGCAATTGCGGATAAGAAAACAGAAGAAGAGTTTGCAGTAAAAACAGAGCATTGCGTTTATTGCCCCTTTTCGTATATGTGCCGGAACCGGCTTTCGTAAAATTTTGGTGAATTATTTTGATTTTGCGCAGATACATACCATAAGAACGGAAAAGTATGGTACAATATAATATCATTGATAAATATCTGTTTTTTGAAAATAAACAGTTTTCCGGATTTCCGTAATGGATCTGAAGGATTTCCATTTCCGGACGGACGGGTAAAAAGGAGTGATAAAAATGGCAAATGTATCGCAGGAAACCATGATGTTCAAAAGAAACCGTGAAAAGGCTCCGGTGGAGCAGACAATTCGGGAGGTTTGTGACGCGCTGAAAGAAAAAGGATATAATCCGAAGGACCAGCTGGTAGGCTATCTGCTTTCCGGCGATCCAACATATATTACCAGCTTTAAGGATGCGCGCAATAAGCTGCGTCAGTATGAGCGGTACGAACTGGTAGAAGCGTTGCTGGACAGTTATCTGGCCGGCATAGGCAAATAATATGCCGGAGATATTGTATGAGAACCATGTCGCTGGATCTGGGAACCCGGACGATCGGCATTGCTGTCAGCGATCTGACAGGGATGATCGCCAACGGTGTGGAAACGATACGGAGAACCTCCCCGGAAAGGGATTTTGCCCGTATCGGAGAACTGCTTTCCGAGTGGGAAGTGGAAGAAATCGTATTAGGGTATCCTAAAAATATGAATGGCACGATCGGTGAACGTGCCAAAGCTTCGGAAGCCTTTGCCGAAGAACTGAAGCGTCGCTTTGACGGAATTCCTGTGGTTTTGTGGGATGAACGCCTTTCGACCGTTGCGGCGGAGAAGGTGCTGATTGACGCTGACCTGCAGCGCAAAAAGCGGCGTAAAGTGATTGACATGATGGCTGCTGTTGTAATTTTACAGAATTATCTTGACAGTAAGAGCCTGCGCAAGCGGTAAATCAGCAACGCAACCGTCTCTTATCTGGAACAGGGGAAAAATGTGAACCGAATTTCTGAGAAAAACCGATTTATCATGGGTGGGGCACTGGCTGTTCTGATAGTCATTGCCCTTATTATTAAGTTAGGCGGCGGCGCGGCTGCCAGGCTGACGGAACAGATGCTGGCCAGGCAAAATGTGGTTGCCGGCACCCTTTCCTATGAAAAAATCACAGCAGGTTTTGCAGGAGATGTAGAAATCCGCAATGTGGTCTGGAAAGCGCCTAACGGGGATGTCAAAATGAAAATGCCGCTGGCTACCGCATCGGTAAATTTTTTTGATGCGCTGCGGAGCGGCGGGGGCATTGCTTCCGTAACGAATATTGTTTTTAACAGGCCGGAATTTTATGGCGTTTATGTGGAAGGACAGGGGCTTGATCTTTTAAATCTGCTGAAGCTTGCCGGTCAGGAGGCTGCGCAGGAAGCAGGGAAAAAGGCCGGACAGCCTGTACAGCCGACCCGGTTTCGGGGGCTGATCGAATTGAAGGAAGGCTCGCTGAACCTGGATTCGAACGGCAAAAAGGTATTGCTGTCAAAGATCAATTCCCAGATGGCCTTTAAGCAGTATCCGCTGCTGCGGGCCAGCGCTACGGCCAGCAAGGAAAACTGCGATCTGGTCCTGAACATGACGTATGAAAACGGCTCCGCGCAGGTAACCGGCGAAGCGAAAAATGCAGCGGTAGCGGATTTACTGGCAATGTATCCCGATCTGAAAAATATAACGGTAAATACCGGTGTTGTGCCGACAGTAAAAGTGGCAGCGTCCAAAGACACAGAGGGTTGGCATATTCGGCTGGAAGGCAAACCCCGCAACATGGCTGGTGAATTTTTCGCAATACCGTTTACTGACGGTGAGGGAAATTTTATTGCAGACCGCGACGAAGCCGTTCTGCATTCTGTTCAGGCGCAGGTCTATGGCATGCCTGTAACTGTGCAGGGAACGATCAAGAGTGGAAGGGGAACCCCGCTGCCGCCGGTCTTTGCGCTGGGCTTTTCTGCCGATCATTTCAAAACGCAGGCGCTGAGCAGCGGTATGTATCTGGACGATGCCCATATCGCTTTTTCGGGCAAGCTGACAGGGACGGCTGTTGAGCCGAAAATGGAAGGCATTTTCAAGAGTGATTATATATACGCAGCGCCTCTGAAGCTGACGGATGTGCATGGCGCTTTTGTCTGGGAGTTCGGAAAACTTGTATTGAAGAATGCTTCCGCGTTGGGTGCCGGTGCGGAAATAGCACTGGGAGGGCAGTTAAATCTGCCGGCAAAGGATTATCAGTTTACGATTTCCGGAAATAATCTGGATGCCGCACAGCTTACGGAAAACCGGGTGACCGGGCTGGTACAGGTGCAGGCGCAGATTACGGGCAGGAATGTTACCGACTCTGCTTTCGGCGTGGGACGGTTTGTGCTGGAAAAGGCCGGTATTATTATACGGAAAACAATCCCAGAAGTGAGGAGATCCGTTTTCTGCAGGGCGATATCCTTGTGCAGAACGGGAAGTTTGGCACAACGAATGCGGAAATCAAGCTGGGGCGAAATAAGTATAATGTTTCCATTCTGACCGGGGAAAGAGGAACCGCGGAATTAAAGATTGGACAGAAAACAGCGTCTTCCTTATTTTGAATGACAGTTTGTGTATCTGTCGCATATATTCAGTATATATCAAATTTGAAGAAAAGAGGAGAATTATGACAGACAAAGATATTACAAAGATTACCGAAGAAGATACGATTGAGACATTTGAATTTACGGATGACGACGGACAGGATCATTGCTTTGTGGTAGAAAGCCGTTTCAAAGTAGGCAAGGATGATTATGTGGCGCTGCTGGAAGTGGATCCGGCTATGTTTGACGAAGACGAAGAGGAATGCGGATGCGGGCATGAACATGCGGCGCACGAACATACGGAAGCCTGCGGCTGCGGTCACGATCATGGCGCGGAAGAAACGGAAGAGGAAGAATTGAACATCATTCTTGCAAAAATTGTGACGGACGAAAATGGGGAAGTTGATATTCAGGTTCCGTCTGACGCAGAATTTGAAAAAGCAAAAATTGCGTATGAAGCGCTGGAAGCATAAGTTCTGTCTGACTGACAGCGTTTCGGAAGAGAGTATAATCACAAGCTGATTTTTGATGACGGAGGTAATGGATTTGATCAAACGCATAATTCCATTATTATTCGCGTGTACGCTGATGTTAGGGCTGGGCGCATACTGGCTGTTGTATTTTACAGGCAACAACACGGAATATGCCAAAGGCCACCGTTATCTGGTAACGATAAAGCCGGGCATGACGACGGCGGATATCGCTGACCTGCTGCATAAAAAACATCTGGTAAAAACACCGGAGGCTTTTCGCATGGAGGCGCGTATTCGTGGGCTTGCCGGGAAGCTTGAAGCAGGGCGTTATGAAATTGTCGGCGGCATGTCTAACAGTGAGATCGTTGATATCCTGTCCAAAGGGCAGACATATAATGTAAAATTTACTGTTCCCGAAGGCTTTAATGTCGTAAAGACCGGACGGAAGTTGGAAGCCGAAGGCTTGGGCGAGGCCCGGAAATTTGAGGAGGCGGCCCGTAACTATACGCCGTATCCGTATATGGAAACGAATAATTCTGATGTTATTTTTAAAGCGGAAGGGTTTATTTTTCCTACCACGTACCAGCTTGAAGCGGATATGTCGGAAAAAGAGATACTGGCTCTTATGGTCCGGACCTTTAATTCGGAAATGAACCGGGAAAAAATTCCTGCATTGGCGGAAGAAAAGAAGATGAAGCTACGGGATCTGATCAATCTTGCGGCTATGGTCGAACTGGAAGCGGTGTATCCGGAAGAACAGGCGCGGATTGCCGGTGTATTTCTGAAACGGCTGCATATTTATATGCCGATCCAGTCAGACACGACGATTCAGTATCTGCTGGGGGCGCAAAAAGAAGAAGTCACCATTGCCGACACGAAAATTAAAAGTCCGTATAATACCTATCAGAATCCGGGACTGCCCCCGGGTCCCATTGGTTCGCCGGGTATGGATGCGATAAAGGCCGTCCTTAATCCGGAGGCTACCGATTATTTATATTTTGTTGCGGAGAAAGACGGGCATCACCGTTTTACCAAAACCTATCAGGAACATTTAAAAGCTATTGAAGAAATTCACGGCAAGGATTAATCGCGGAAGGACTTTCCGCGGTTTTTTCTTAAAATTTACGAGGCGCGAGGTATGAGAAAATCAGTGAAACCGGAGCTGCTGGCTCCGGCGGGGAATATGGAAAAGCTGCGCATGGCGCTGCTGTACGGTGCGGATGCGGTATATCTGGGCGGAAAGATTTTGGGCCTGCGGGCTTTTGCCGGTAATTTTTCTCCGGATGAGATGAAAGAGGCCGTGCGTTTTGCCCATGGCATGCATAAAAAGGTTTATGTCACAGTCAATATTTTTGCCCATAATGAAGATTTGACAGCGTTGCCTGATTATCTGCGCAGTCTGCAGGAAATCGGCGTTGATGCGCTTCTGATTTCTGATCTGGGAATCTGGTCGATAGCCAGGAATGTGATTCCGGACATGCCGTTACACGTCAGCACACAGGCAAATACGACTAACTGGGCCGGTGTAAAAGCGTGGGAGCAGTTAGGCGCCAGCCGGGTCGTCCTGGCCAGGGAGCTTTCTTTTGCCGAAATGCGGGAAATCGGCGACCGTACAGAGGTTGAACTGGAAGCTTTCGTCCATGGCGCAATGTGCATTTCCTATTCCGGACGCTGCTGGCTCAGCAGCTATCTGACCGGTCGGGATGGCAACCGGGGCGCCTGTGCGCAGGTTTGCCGCTGGGAGTTTGGACTGACGGAGCAAAAGCGTCCCGGTGAGCAGTTTGATGTTGCGGAGGATGAACGGGGAACATATATTATGAATTCCAAAGACCTCTGTCTGCTGCCCTATCTGCCGGAGCTGATGAAGGCTGGCATCTGCAGCTTTAAGATTGAAGGGCGTATGAAAAGCGCTCATTATGCTGCCAGCGTTGCCAGTGTTTACCGGAGGGCCATTGATGCCTGCTGGGACGCCCCCGATGCATTTGCTGTAAAACAGGAATGGCTGGATGAACTGGAAAAAGTTTCCCATCGGCCCTACACGACCGGATTTGCGCTGGGAAAGCCGGATGCAGCGGCACAGGTGTACACGACCTCTGCATATTTGCAGACCCATGACTTTGTGGGACTGGTGCGGGGATGGCAGGAAGGCCGGCTGACTGTAGAGCAGCGTAATCATATGAAAGCCGGTGAAGAACTGGAAGTGTTTTTGCCGGACGGCAGCCTGCGCAGTCTGATTTTGCAGGACATGCGGGACGGGGAAGGCAATTGCATTGACTGTGCACCCCATGCCCAGCAGGTCTTTACGTGCAGGGCAGAGGAAGAAATCCCTGCATCTGCTATTTTGCGGCGGAAAGCCGTGTAAATTTATAGTGGCGTAAAAACCAATAATATGATAAAATAATACGGCACGATTATTGTTAGTTGAAGAAGGTTTGGATGTTATGGAAAGATTAGGCAGAATCTTTACGTTTATGAAGCAGCATGACCTGGCTTGCATTGCAGTTAAAGATGTCTGTACAATTCGTTACCTTACCGGATTTACAGGTGATTCCAGCATACTGTATGCTGATGACCGGATTGCTGTACTGATTACGGACGGGCGTTATACCGACCAGGCCCGGTCCCAGGTCAAGTATTGCCGGGTACTGGAATACAGGGCAAACCATAACAACAGTATCTGGGAAGCTGTCGCTGAACTGATCGGAACGCATCAGAAGGTCGGTTTCGACGGAGATGCGTATTCCTATGAAGATGCAAAAATATTGAAAAGCCTGCTGCCGGAAAACACGGAAATGGTCAGCGTAAATCTGCGCGGTATGCGGCTGATAAAAGACGAGCGCGAGCTGGAGTCTTTATGGCAGGCTTTCAAGATTGCGGACGGCGCATTTGAACGGCTGCTGAAGGAAATTAAGTCCGGTATGACTGAAAAAGAACTGGCTGCCCGCCTGGAGTATTATATGCGCAGCCTGGGTTCGGAAGGTGTGTCCTTTGATACGATCGTCGCTTCCGGTCACCGCAGCGCACTGCCCCACGGGGCGCCAACGGATAAAAAGATTGAAGTGGGCGATTTTGTAACCTTTGATTTTGGCGCTTTGTACAATGGCTATCATTCAGACACGACCCGTACGGTGGTTATGGGCATGGCCAATTCCTGGCACCGGGAGATTTATACCGTGGTGCAGGAAGCGCAGTATCGCGGCATTAAGGCAGCCAGGCCCGGCATTACCGGCAAAGAGCTGGATGGCATGATTCGTGAATACATCGAATCGCGGGGGTACGGCAAGTATTTTACCCACGGACTGGGGCATGGCGTGGGCTTGGAAATTCATGAGCTGCCGAACATTAACAGCCGGGGCGACATCGTGCTGAAGGAAGGCATGGTCTTTACGGTTGAGCCGGGTGTTTATATCCAGGGCAAAGGGGGCGTCCGTATTGAAGATACTGTAGTCCTGACGAAAGACGGAGCCCGCAGTCTGACCGGATTGAAGAAAACCCTGACGGAAATAGTGTAAAGATAATAATAAATACTGCTATTGATTTTTTTAAATAATTTAATTATAAAAAATTGATTTTATCAGAAGCACAGGAGGATGTATTTATGGTATCTACCAACGAATTTAAAACCGGACTGACTGTCACAATTGACAATGATCCCTGGCAGGTTGTGGAGTTCCAGCATGTAATAACGGGTAAAGGCGCTGCCTTTGTCCGTGCCAAAATGCGTAATCTGGCAACCGGCGCTGTTGTAGAACGCACCTTTAACGCCGGCGAACGTCTGCCGAAAGCCAATATCGACCGCCGGATCATGCAGTATCTGTATGAAGGCGACGGCAA
>JAFTZZ010000249.1 GCA_017460905.1 Acidaminococcaceae bacterium
AACCATTTTGGTTCAACAGGAGAATTAAGAACTTATACCTGATTGACACATTGCAATTATACCATGGGTATTAGCAGACCGATTGATTGTTAAAGTACACAAGATCTAACAAATATTAATCTTATAAAAATATTATACGAGAGGATGATTCGACAAGGAGGCGTTAATAATGAAAAAAGGAACTTTCTCTCTTCTTAAATTCCTGTCCGTTACAATTACGTTAGCATGTATGGTAACCGCACTCTCTGTTTTCAGCATAAACAGCCCTGCCAGTGCGGCTTCTTCTGCCGGACGGGAGCATCTGGAAAAATTTGGCATTCAGGGAAATATCGCGGCTTCTACCTATGGCCACAATCCAAACGGATTTATGGCCCGGGTCGGCGGCAAAAACTACATTGTGGATTTAAAGAACGACCGGGTCGCCAGCATCGAAAATCCAGACAGCTTCTTTGATGAATTGCTACAGAAAAGGGAAAAGCAGGATGGTCTTGCTATCGTTCAGTTCCTGCTCCGTAACGACAGGTACGACAAGGACAACCTTTACGGCGAATGGCGCGGCAGCCATCATCTCATCCCCATGTATATCCTCTTCGATTATGACGCCAACGGGAACGCGTTGCCTGAAGGCCGTATCTTCAGCGGGGAAGGCGCTTCTCCGGGACACTACCACGGCGACATCCATGAACAGAAAAATATTGATCTGGCAAAACTGTTTCTGGACCAGGGCTTCCTGTTTGCGGAACAGGCCGGATTTTCGGCTGCAGCGGTCAGCAAATGGCCCGGCAACTATCCCGGCACCATCACCGGTAACGAGGTCAACGTCCGCACCGGCCCCGGCACAAATTACAGAAGCCTCGGCGTGTTCTTCAAAGGCGACAATGTTACGTTATTAAACAGAACTGAGGCCAACGGCGGTATCTGGTATGAAGTTAAGTATTATAACACACAATTCGGATGGATCCAGGGCTGGGTCTATGGTGATTTTATTGAAGAAAACTAACAGGTTTAAACAGGCGGTAAGCTGCCTGCCACTAAAAGGCAAAAGCCGGATTTGATATTTGTCAAATCCGGCCTTTTTAATTCGGCTTTCTAATCTCTTACATAAACACGGGGAACCCGCGGACTCAGGGTGCAGAACAGTTCATGGGGAATCGTCCCGGCCATGGCTGCCACCTCTTCTGTAGGCAGTTCAGGTCCGCCGTAAATGATTACGTCATCCCCGATTTGCACACCCGGAATATCTGTTACGTCCAGCATCATCTGATCCATGCAGATACGCCCTGCCACAGGCGCCTTTTGGCCCCGGACCACCATATAGCCGACATTGGAAAGATGGCGGCTGACGCCGTCCGCATAGCCAATCGGAAGTGTTGCGATAACACTTTCTTTTTTCGTTGTGAAAGTCCTTCCGTAGCTGATGTCCCGCCCGGCAGGCAGTTTTTTCACAAAACCGACCTGCGTCTTCAAGACCATGGCAGGACGGAAGTCCCGATAGGCTTCTTTCGCCTCGGAAGCCGGCCGCCCGTACAGCGTAATGCCCAGCCGTACCATATCCATCTGGTATTGCGGAAGTTCCGCGATGCCGGCGCTGTTGCAGATATGTTTGATGGGGATCCTGATCCCGGCCGCTTCAATAGCCTCCGCACCTTTCGTATACTGCGCGAACTGGAATGCAGCATAGCCTTTGTCATCCGCATCCGCATGGGAAAAATGAGAGAACAGGCCTTCGATTTCAATGCCTTCCAGCTTGCTGGCCCTCAGTGCAAATGCCGCAGCTTCTTCAATTTTTACGCCAATCCGGTGCATGCCCGTATCCAGCGCAATATGGATCTTTGCTTTTTTGCCCTGTTTTACGCCCGCTTCATTTAATAACAACAGACGTTCTTCATCAAATACTGCATGCGAAATATCAAATTTTACACAGATATCCGCAATCTCCTGCCGCGCAGGCATAGCCCCCAGAACAAGGATTGGCTTAGTAATACCCGCTTCCCGTAATTCTACCGCTTCCTGAAGGATAGCAACTGCAAACCAGTCCGCCCCGGCCTCATCGCAGGCTTTGGCAACAGGAACAGCGCCGTGCCCGTAACCGTTTGCCTTTACTACCGCGCAAAGCATTGTGGTGTCTTTCAGATTTTTCCTGGCAGCATGAATGTTATTCGCAATTGCATCCAGATTAACTTCTGCCCTCGTACCTCTGTCAATTTGCATGAGATCCCCTCCGTATAGTTAAGGAACCGCCGGTTAATCAGCTTCCCTTTTAAATGGCCCGCCTTTCGTATAAATCAGACGGAGTAAAACATACAATAAAATTATATCATATTTTTACCCGTATTTGTATCTTTTCCCAGATATGATATAATAAACCGTAAAAATCCTATCTTTCAGGTAGATATTATACGCAGCACAGTGATTGCAAGTAATGCAGCAGTCCTCAAATAACGTAAAGGACTGCTGATTCAATGATTTTATCAATGAAGGAAGGCGAAAACATGGTTTATTCAGCTCCTGAAAACTCTGCGGCGGATATCGGCAAAACAGCGCAAGTTCC
>JAFTZZ010000250.1 GCA_017460905.1 Acidaminococcaceae bacterium
GGATCCGCCTCTGCCGTAATCTGACAGGCCAGTTCCCGGTTCCATATTTTCAGTAAACTTTGCTGCAAATATTCTGCCTCCAGCGGATGCACAACAACGAGGATATCCTTGGTGCTCCCCTGTTTTTTCAACAGGCTGCGTATCCTTCTTTTAATCTCCAGCGCAATGGCTTCTTTGGACTGGACCCGGCCGCTGCCGCTGCAGACAGGGCAGTCCGAAAACAACACCGCCTCCAGATTCTGGCGTGATTTTTTCCGTGTGATCTCAACCAGATTCAACACGGTAATATCCTGTATCCGAGGACGCATCTTATCGCCGGCAAAAGCCGCTTCCAGTACAGATAAGACCTCCTGCCGGTTTTCTTCACTGTGCATATCGATAAAGTCCACTACGATAATACCGCCGATATCCCGCAGCCGCAGCTGGTGGGCAATCTCCGCCGCGGCCTGCCGGTTGATCTCCATGATCGTATCTTCCAGGCTGTTCTTGCCGCTGTAGCTTCCGCTGTTCACGTCAATCACCGTCATCGCCTCCGTATGATCGATGACCAGATATCCGCCGCTGGGCAGTTCAACCCTGCGGTCTGCCAGGGAAGCAATCGCTTCACCCTGCCCGTAACCGGAAAAAACATCCTCGCCGCTTTCCCAGAGCCGCAGCTTTGTATTTTCAGTCCCCTGCATGCGGGCCAGCAGCGCCTGAATCCGCCGGAATGCATCCGGCTCATCGACGACGATCTCTTCCACGTCTTTCGTAAAATAATCCCTCACCATACGGACCGGCAGATCCAGCTCCCGGTGCAGGAAAGCCGGCGCCTTGACCAGTCTGGCACGGGCCTCCACCACGTTCCATTCCGCAGCAAGCCTCGCGATATCCGCCTGCAGTGTTTCTTCCGCAACACCTTCTGCCTCCGTGCGCATCACAATGCCCATATTTTGCGGCTTACAACGGCCTGCTACAGCCTGCAGCCGCTTTCGTTCCGCTTCATCCGTAATCTTTCGGGAAATGCCGATATAATCCGCAAACGGAAACAGCACGGCATAATGTCCGGGAAAGGTGATCTCACGGCTGGCTGTAGGTCCTTTTGTGCCGCGCGGATCCTTGGTAATCTGAATCATAACCGAAGAGCCTTCCGTCAGTTCTTTCGATTCTCCCAGATACAGAAAGGCGTTCTGCGCCAGACCGATATCAATAAAAGCCGCCTGAATACCTTTCACCACATTGCTGACACGACCCAAAAAGATACTGCCTACTAAGTGAGCAGACATGGCCCGTTCTACCAGAAATTCCTGCAATATGCCGTTATCCAGCAGTCCCATGCGGACTTCTTCCGGCGTACTGCTGATAATGATCTGCTGTGCCATCTGCCTGCCCCCTTTCTCTTAATCTTACCCCTGAATATATAAACTGTCCAGCATGGGCCATTTATTTCCCTGTTCGTCCACCCGATACAGGTCCAGCCGTTCAATGTCCGCCTTTTCCACGGGCAGTCCCAGCCCATACTGTTCATTCAATGTATTCAGCAAATCTACTGCTTTCATACTGCCGTTGTGAGTAATGCGGCAATGGAAACGCAGCTCTGTTTCATCCTCACGCTGTACAGCGCTGATTTCCGGAATATAAAATTTGACATCAATGGTTTTCACTTTTTCTTTCGTCTTCGGCGCTTGCTTTACAAAGGTCACCTCAGGGGCCCGGTTAAACTGCTCCACAGCAGCGGCAATATCCCCCGTCCAGGGAACGGTGACCCGGTATTCCGCGCCCCCGGCCACGCTCATCAGCGCCGGCGCATTGGTCTCCACCGCATCCACCGCCAGCACCCGGATACCGCGGGGCAGCGCCTTTTTGAAAGCCGCCGCCGCAGCCAGCGGTTCCACCGGTTCCGTCAGCTCCAGCTCCACGAACTCCGCATAGCTGACCACGCCAACGCCTAACGCCGAAGCCAGGGAATACTTCATATGTGGGTTAAAGCCCTGGGAATAGGCCGCCGGCAGTTTGGCGCGCCGGATAGCCCGACCGATAGTGCGCACGTATTCCAGATGGGAAATGAAACGGATCTCCTTGTCCTTGGTGATCTGAAACCGTAATTTCATTCTGCGCCACCTCCCCGTTGCGGCAGGCCGGGACTCTGGGTCGCCAGGCTGTAACTGAGATTGTCGCCGCCGGCCATCTTTTCGGCCAAAGAAGCAAAGCCCTTTTCTTGGGAAGCGTCATACGCCCGGCTGCCCCAGTCCATGACCGGCACGCCCAGCCGCTGGCAGACGCCGCAGCCGTTGCAGCTGCCCTGCCGGCAATCCGCGGTCAGCAGCTCCTGCTTTGCCTTCCTGTATTCATTTGCTAAAAACGCACGGTTCACCGCAGGCTGCAGATGCTCCCAGGGAAAGACCTCCTGCCCGCCCCGCTGCCGGTGATTATAAAAATCCGGATCCAGCCCGCAGTCCTTTAAGGCCTGCTGCCAGCGCTCAAAATCGAACACATCCGCCCAGCCGTCAAAGCGCTGTCCCCGCTGCCAGGCAAGATACAGCGCCTTGCCCAGGCGCCGGTCGCCCCGGGCAAACACACCTTCCATGATACTGGTCTTGCCGTCGTGATACTGGAACGAGATGTTTTTGACCCGGGTCGCTTCGATCAGGAGCCCCTGCTTCCGGTGAATTTCCTCCAGCGTATCCTGCGGCACCCACTGGAACGCCGTGTACGGCTTCGGCACAAAGGAAGACGTACTGACCGTAACCTGGCAGCCTCCCTTGCCGGTAATCTCCTTGAATTTCCACTGCACCTTACGGGCCAGCTGCGCAATCGCCAGCACATCCTCATCCGTTTCACCGGGAAGGCCGATCATAAAATACAGTTTCACTTTTTTCCAGCCATTTTCAAAAGCCGCGCTGACCGCATGCAGCAAATCGTCTTCCGTAACGCCCTTGTTGATGACGTCGCGCATGCGCTGGCTGCCGGCCTCCGGCGCAAAGGTCAGGCCGCTCTTGCGCACCGCCTGCACCTTTTTCGCCACATCCACGCTGAAGGCGTCGATGCGCAGGCTGGGCAGGGACACGCTGACCTTTTTATCTTTAAAATCCGTAATCATTTCATCCAGAAACGGACCTAAACAGGAATAATCCGCCGTGCTCAGGGACACTAAGGAGATTTCCTCATAACCGGTATTCTCCACCTGTTTATGAGCAATTTCCCGCAGCACCTCCGGACGCCGTTCCCGTACCGGGCGGTAGACCATGCCTGCATGACAGAAGCGGCAGCCCCGGCTGCAGCCACGGAACATCTCCAGCATGATCCGGTCATGGACGATCTCCCCGAAGGGAACCACCGGCGCCGTGGGAAAATCGACCTTGTTCAAATCCGCAACGACCCGTTTCGTCACGGTTGGCGGCGCATCCGGCGTATTCGGGGTAACCGACTGAACCGTGTTGTCTTCATTATATACAACATCGTAAAAGGACGGCACATAAATGCCCGGGATCTGCACCACACGGTGTAAAAAGCCCTGCCGTCCGCCAGGCCGTCCGTCCCGTTTCCACGCCTGATAGCAGGCCAGCACCTCCGGCAGCGCCTCTTCCCCTTCGCCTAAAATCGCAAAATCAAAAATATCCGCCAGCGGCTCCGGGTTGAACACGCAGGGACCGCCCACAACCACAAACGGCTCTTCCTCGCCGCGCTCTGTCGCCAGCACGGAAACACCGCCCAGATCCAGCATATTTAAAATATTGGTATAACTCAGCTCATACTGCAGGGTAAAGCCAACCAGGTCGCATTCACACAAAGCCCTGCGGGTCTCCAGCGTCGTCAGCACGACCTGCCGCTCCCGCATCATCTGCTCCATATCGATCCAGGGCGCATAGACCCGTTCCGCGGCAATGCCCTCCATTTTATTGACAAGATGATATAAAATTTTAAAGCCAAGATAGCTCATGCCCACTTCATATACGTCGGGAAATGCCAGCGCGATACGCACTTCCGCATCTTCCTTAAAAATACTGCCGAATTCCCCGCCGGTATACCGGGCCGGTTTTTTAACAGCCGCCAGCATATCGATGGCCAGTTCCTTATTCATGTGAGAGCCTCCGTTAAAACTGCAGCCGCGTATGCCGCAGGTTGATATTCAGTAACACTCCTGCCATGAGCATATTGGTCGTCAGGGAGCTTACCCCGTAGCTCAGAAACGGCAGCGGCACACCCGTTACCGGCATGATGCCGATGGTCATGCCCACATTGACCAGCACGTGAAACAGGTACATACCGGTGATACCGGTCGCCAGCAGCGTGCCGAACCGGTCCTCTGCGTTCAGCGCAATGGTCAGCCCGCGCCAGATCAGGATCATATATAAAAACAGGATGATAACCGCGCCCATAAAACCAAACTCCTCACCGGCCACCGCAAAGATAAAATCCGTATGGTTTTCCGGCAAAAAATTCAGCTGGCTCTGGGTGCCCTGCATCCAGCCCTTGCCCCACAGCATACCGCTGCCGATGGCAATCTTGGACTGGATCACGTGATAGCCCGCGCCAAAGGGATCCAGCTCCGGATCCAGAAAAACGCGGATACGGTTCTTCTGATATTCGTGCAAAAACTGCCATAAAACCGGCGCCGCGCAGACAAATGCACCGGTCAGCGCCGCAATCCACTTCATTTTGAACCCGCATACCCAGAACATGGAAAAAGCGATAGCGGCAAATACCAGAGCCGTTCCCAGATCCGGCTGCCGCAGCACCAGCACAAAGGGAACCAGCATGAACAGGCAGGCCGGCAAGTAATCCTTCCATTGTTCCAGGTATTCATTGCGTTCATCCAGAAAAGCTGCCAGACAGATTATCATGAACGCTTTGGAAAATTCACTGGGCTGGAATGTTACAGGCCCAAGCTGTATCCAGCGCTGGGCGCCCAGACTTGCATGCCCGAAAAACATGACCCCCAGCAGCAGCAAGACGGTAAACCCGTACAACGGCCAGGCAATCCGTTTCAGGGAATGATAATCCAAAGCCAGCACTCCTGCGACCATAAGCAGGTCAACCGCAAGGAAGATCCCCTGCCGCCAGACAAACCGGTTGCTGCCCGAGGCCAGCGCTTCGCCGTGAGTCGCGCTGGCAATCAGCACCAAGCCAATCCCTGTCAACAGCAGGATCACAACTATTAAAATCCAGTCGGAATTGCGTATAAAGTGACGCAAGGTATTATTTCCTTCCCGTTTCTTTATCCAGTTTACTGTTCAGATATGTTTCCAGTACTTCATATACTATAGGCCCGGCTGCTGTAGCGCCGTAGCTCCCCTGTTCCACCACACAGGCGATGGCCAGGTCCGGCCGTTCTGCGGGCGCATAGGCGATAAACCAGCCGTGATCCTGTCCATGGGGATTCTCCGCCGTTCCGGTCTTGCCGGCAACAGGCAGCGGTAGTCCGGAGAACCAGGCTCCGGTGCCTCCCGGCTGGGTCACACCCTTTAAGCCTTTTTGTATCAGGCGGATGGTTTCCGGTTCAATGCGGAGCTTCCGTGCCGCAGGCCTCTCCGGTACTTTATATACGGTCCCGTCCGGATTCACGACCTTCTCCACCAGATAGGGCGGATGAACCACCCCGTCGGCTGCCACCGCAGCCAGCATCTGGCAAATCTGCATCGGAGTCACCAACGTCAGTCCCTGCCCGATTGCAGCGTTAAACGTGTCCCCTAAAGTCCATTCTTCATCAAATACTTTCTTTTTGGCTGCCGGCCCGGCAATCAGCCCCGCCGATTCCCCGGCCAGTTCAATACCGGTTGGTTTGCCAAATCCGTACTGTGCCGCATAGGCATTCAGGTTTTCAATCCCGGCCCTGCGTCCCATTTCATAAAAATACACGTTATCCGACATGGCAAACGCCGTCTGGAAGTTGATCCAGCCCAGTGCTTCGCCGCCGGCATTCCCCATATCGGCCAGCCAGTGCCGGCCGGAGTCGAAGATCAGTTCCTCCGGCGTTACTTTATGCTGATCCAGCGCAGCCGACCCTGTAACCACTTTAAACGTCGAACCGGCCGGATATTCCCCGTTGATCACTTTGTTGGTCAGGGGATGAAATACGTTTTCATTGATCAGCTTCCAATGCGCAGTGGAAATACCGCCCACGAACCAGTTAGGATCATATCCCGGACGGGACACCAGGGCCCGGACAGCACCGGTGTTGGGGTCCATCGCTACAGCCGCCGCCGCATATGCATTGGGCGCAATCCCGCTGCTGCGCAGCGCCTGTAACTGCTTATCCATGGCCTGCTCCAGAAGCTGCTGCAATGCAAAATCAATCGTCAGGACCAGATCTTTTCCGGAAACCGGCGCCTGCCCGGCAAGCTTACGGATCACCTTGCCCCTGACATCCACCTCTTCCGTCCTGCGCCCGGTTTCTCCCCGCAGCACGTCATCATATATAAGCTCCAGACCTTCCTTGCCGACAATACTGCCCGGCGGAAGCCCTTTATACCGCCCCTGTTTAAGCTGTTCTTCCGATACTTCACCGACATACCCCAGGACATGGGCAGCCGATTCCTTATACAGATAATGCCGCATAGGCTGCAAATCCAGCGAAAGCCCCGGCAGTTCTTTCAGATGCTCTTCCAGTAAGGTAATCTCCTGCTGTGTAAGCTCGCCCTTCACAACGACCTGTTCATAGGTATTTACAGCACGTTCAGCCTTTTTATGAACTTCCTCCCGGTTCATCCCCAGCAGGCGGGCCAGCAGATCCACTTCCCGGTCAGAAAAAGCGTGCCCTGCCTGTAGACTGAGCACATAACCAGGGGAACTGTCCGCCAGCACCTTGCCGCGGATATCCATGATCCGCCCTCTGGGCGCCATGATCACTGCACTGCGCATACGGTTGCCGTCAGCCTGTTTTCCGTAATACAGGCCTTTATATAACTGCAGCCATGCCAACCGCCCGCCCAGCACCAGAAACACCGCCAGCGCCACTGTAAGCATCTTCTTTAACCGATTTGCGGAAGTATGGTTCAGCAACGTAAAAATCCCTTTCTCTTTCAGTATGTCAGATTATCTTCGGCTATCCAGCGATATAAAGCCAGCAGGATCCTGGTAAGCGGTAAGATCAGCAGCATATTTCCCAGGCAATACAGAAGCGTGTCTTCCAGATAAGAAAATACAACGATTTTCGAAAAACCGCCCAGCCATACAGCCGGCACCATAAACAAAAGCCGGAGCACCAGGCTGATCCCACCGATGATCAGCACATGGTATCCGTAATTGTTTTTAAAAATCATCTCTTTGATGCTGCCGACACCGAATCCCACAAGGCTCCGTGTCAGCAGATAAAAGCCAAACAGGGCAGGCGAAGCCATATCCTGCAAAAGCCCGAACGCAAGCCCGCAGAGCAGCCCCGTCCGCGCGCCGTAAAATAATCCCATGCTATAAATAAAAAGCAAGGGCAAGTCAAAAAACAGATTGCCCCCGAAGAATCCCAAAGAGGTCGTCTGTAAAACCAATATGATAAACGCAGCTAAAGGCCATGACCACATCTTCATGGTTTTACCTCTTTTA
>JAFTZZ010000251.1 GCA_017460905.1 Acidaminococcaceae bacterium
GACATCCGGCTTCCTTCAGATTCCGCCTCACGACGGACACCCTTGCCTTCGGCTATGTGCTTGGCACGACTAACCTGCACTTAGGACTTTCACCTTTAAGACTGCGCCCATGCCGGGCGCACAACAAAAAATCCATGAAGTCCTAACTGCAACTTCATGGATCTGAACCGTTGTAATTGTAAATGCACGATTTTCACGTGCACTTAAATTTTCAATTAACCTTTCTATAAAATATTATAAACGATTTTTTATCTTATGTATATTTTTTCCCCTTGCAAAAACGATTACAAGGGGAAACTTTTTTGAAAATGTTTTTATGGAATTTAGCATTACCAACATATTGAATTTTTGCGCCGCATAATACATAAAGCTGTACAGATCAGACAGTTTCCTGCCATAATTCTGTACAGCTAATTTTTATTTCAAAACCCCATTTCTCGGATACTCTTACTGCTTACCTTCCGCCATGCCGGTTTCCAGTCCGGGCTGCAGGGGGCCGTAATAGAAGGAAGCTGTTGCGCCACCGTCAACCAGGAACGTAGAACCGGTAATAAACTGCGCCCGCTCACTCATAATGAGTTCGGCGACATCCGCAATCTCGTCAGTAGTGCCGGGACGGCCCGCCGGACATTTCGCAAACATGTTTTTATAAAATTCACCGCGAATGCCGTTAAATTCATCAACCGCCAGTGGGGTAACAATAATACCGGGTGCGATTGCATTCAGCCGGGCGCCCCGTTTTCCCCATTCCACCGCTTCATACATAGTTCTCTTTTCGTTACAGCGTTTCGCCAGCTGGTAAGCCTTTAATGTGTTTTCAATATTTTCCGGCAGCAGGAAATCCAGTTTGAGCAGGTCTTCCGTGGGCGTCATGGCCAGCGCACGGTCCTGCTCCGGCGTAAGCTGTTTCATGCGGAACCCGGACTGGCTGGAAATCGTAACGCCTGTACCGCCTTCCACAATGACCTTACGTACTTCTTCCAAAAGGATCGCAGTACCCAGCAGATCCACCTGCAAAATCTGTTCTTTTGTAGCCTGAGACGGGGAAACGCCCGCCGCGTTCACCAGCATTTTGATTGGCCCGTATTCCTGCGCTTCTTTGACGGCGTTCACGATGGACTCTCTGGACGCCATGTCCATTTTTATGACAACAGCGTCAAAACCAGCATTGATCAATACCTCTAACGTAGGTTTCGCCTTCTCCACATTTCTCGTAGCAACTACAATTTTCTTTCCATAGCCCATTCTGCGCGCAATGGCAAGGCCAATCTGTCCTGCACCGGTGACAAGCAATACTTCTTTCGCCATTTTGTTTTCCCTCCGAATCTGAATCTTCACGAAAATCTTATTTGTCCAGCCCTTTTTCCTTCAGCCACTTCAACGCCAGCTGCAAAATTTCTTCGTTGTTTTTTTCCTGCATAAGGAAATGCGAATTGCCTTTGATTCCGATTTCGGGCAAATGTACCAGCGTCGCGTCGCCGCCGTGGCGGTTGACTACATCCACGAACTGCCGGGCCATGGCGAATTCCGTGCCCCATTTATCCTCGCCGACATTTTCCGAGCCAACCTTGATGTAGTCCCCGTAATAAAGAACGATCGGCATTTTTGTAAGCTTCAGAAAATCTTCCATGGGTATGCCCATGGCCGATGCGGACAGCGCCTTGAAACGCGCCTCGGTGAGTTTCGGCATTTCCGTTTCCGGGAAAACAAAGGGGGTTCCGCCCGGTTCATAGGAAATGATCGCCTTTACCTTGTCGGAACGGAGCGCCGTACGCCAGCCGATGGTGCCGCCCATGGAATGGGTAACCAACACCGCTCCGTCTTTTTGCTGATTCACTAACTCCGCGAGCACGTCGGCGTTAAGGTCATTATCTAACGGACCGGAACCGATGGTCCAGCTCTGCTGGAAAGCCTGATAGTTCTTTTCCCCTGCCGGGAACTGGGCATTGGGAACGGGGTTTCCCGCCTCATCGTAATGACCGATACGGGAAAGGACGTACAGCGTCTTGTCGCCGTACATGGGATTGCTGGCCCAGGGTGTGTCCGGCGTCACGGCTTCAGTGGAAAGATTTGACTCGCCGCTGCGGGGCTGATCCACCAGATAAACGGAGTACCCGGCGCGGACAAACTGCGTATTAAATCCTTCGCGCCCGTCCGGTCCGGATTCCCAGGTTCGCTTCGACTGCGCTCCCCCATGCTGGAAAATCAGCGGCAGCTTTTTGGCCTTTACCGGTTTCTGGTATTCCACATAGGCAAAATCCCCGTAAGCCCGCTGCCCGTCTTCCGCAATGAAATTTTCCTGCGTAAATGTCCCCGGGCGCTGTTTATAGGTACCGCCTACAGTGAAGGAGCCTTGCTCTTCAATGCGCAGCGGTTTCTTCGCAGCCGCTTCTGCCGCCGGGGAAAAAGCGTACATGCCTATTGTTAATGCCAGCCCCAATGCAATGGACTGCCAGATTTTTTTCTTTGTATTTTTCATGGTGAAACACCTCCCTTTATTACCGACCCTTACCCCAAATGCAACGTCCGTTTTAAAAAACCGGCTTCGCCAGCTTCCGCAGACAGTGACTTTTTCGCCCAGGCTGCAACCTCGTCTCCGGATTCTGCCGCTTCCGCACCGTGGATGGGTAGCCCTTCCAATACAGTTGCGCCAGGCGCCGTCTTTTTAATCTGGCTTACGCTGCCGCCCATGCGGCTTCCTTCGTGGGTACAGAAGGGAACGATTTTTTTGCCGGCGAAATCAAAATGTTCCAGGAAAGTGTACACCCCCATGGGCATGGTTCCCCACCAGCAGGGATATCCTAAAAAGATTACATCATATTCATCCATGCTCTTCGGATATGCTTTCAGTTCCGGACGGGCCTTCTCGCGTAATTCTTCTTTCGCCACTTCTGTACATTCCGTGTAATCTGCCGGATACTCTTTTATGGTTTCAATTTCAAATAAATCGCCGCCGACCGCCTTTTGGATCATTTCAGCCACAATTTCCGTATTGCCTTTTTTCAGGTTTTTAATGCTGCCGTTCCAATAATTCTGTCCTTTGCGGGAATAATACGCAATTAAAATGTTAGCCATGGCCGCCGCCTCCTTTTCGCACATTTTGTAATTATAATTTTATTATCCTAATTGTATGTTTCTTCTGTAACAATTATAAAAGAAAAAATCATTAAAAGTCCAATTGCATTATTCTATAATTAATAGATAATTTCTATTAATGCTGCTTGTGTTAATTGTAATAAACAACCGCGCCCCAACTCCGTGCAAAAAAAATACTGAGCGCTTTGATACGCCCAGTACTTGTTATTTTATTTTACTTATCCAAATCTACAATTTCATATAAATCGTTGCCCATGCCCAGTTCTTTCATGTAAGAAAGCTGGCGCAGGCCGTGACGGCTTTCCATCCGTTCAATCAAATCGTGTCCTTTGC
>JAFTZZ010000252.1 GCA_017460905.1 Acidaminococcaceae bacterium
TCATTAATGGTTACTATGATAACCTGTACCCCCCTTGTTGGTGTGTGGCTGTTAAATAAGATATAGCTTACGCTATATCTTCCGTTAAAACGGAATGTTATCAGGTGTTTCCCCCTCGCTCTCTGCCTGTGTTTGCGGCTCTTTTTTCCTCACAGATTTTTGCTTTTTCGTCTCCTTATTTTTACCCTGTTCTTGTGTCGGTTTTTCACCCTGCATATTTTTGTATTTTTCAAACACATCTTTTCTTTTTTGTAATACGCCTGTAGTCATTTGTCCGCATCTGATATATGAATCGTCGACGACATACAAGTTTCCATATCGGAAGAGAATACCACTCTTGATAAGTCTACCAATAGAACGCCCTAAACCTCCGTCGCTTCTTGGGCTTTCTCCTAAATACTCCGCAATATCTTTCAGACTTATAAACGCTATGCCTGTATCGGGATTTAAAAGTATTCCTGTGTTATATCCTACACAAGGAAGTAGACGGAACAACACGCCGTAGTCTTTTATCTCTAACCCTGCTTGCTTTATGTCTGCTTCTTTTGAAAGTATCGGCATTTTCATTACGCAACAATACGTTTTTCCTATTGGCAACAGTGCTTTTTGTAGTCTCTTGTAATCCTCTTGAGTATAGATGTTATCTACCTTTGCGGTTTTTGCTTGGTTCAAATATCCGACAACAGACTTTACTGTCTCTCCTAAAAGACTTGACGACTCCGTAAGTATTTCGTCTATTCTTTTTCCGCTACGGTCTACACCTTGCTTGCTTCTGTCTGTTATATCCTTGGCTGCTAACTGGCTCCTTTTTATCCTGCTTGTGAAGTTACTACTGAAATTATCGTATTGCTTTTGTACCCATTCCGCTGAACCCTCTTTCATAGAATCCCCCTTCCTGTGTTCGCAAATAAAAAGAACACTCTTTAGGCTCAATCAAAAATACCCTTGTCTGTACCGTATACTTTTTCAAGTATAATTTTCAGACTTGTTTGTTTCCGTAGGTATTTTTTTTTTAAACTTAAAAAGTGTTCTGCCCCTGTATGTCGGGGAATTATATCTTACGAACGTAGTTTTGTTTTTGCTATTGTCAGTATATCAAACTGGTTAGACAAAGCAATAGGTAAACTGACAAAAGGTCAAAAAGTTCAGAGTCTTTTCACAAATACTTTTGACTGTATTGTGTCCGATAATATTGGTGTAATTATCGTGTAAAATTATAAAGCATTTTACAGGACTTTATCGCACACAACAAAACTGTAAATTACTACAAGAGTTTAGTGTTCAAGCGTCTTTTCGCTATTTTACCCCTTCCCTAAAACGCTACTATAAATATACCACGTGAAACACGCAATACCTTTTTAGCAAAACGGTAATAAAAAACGTCCGGACATGTTTTGGTGCCCGGACATTTCATTGTTAAACAGACAGTCTGACTGCATTTCGCGGGGACTGTTCCATACCCGATCAATATGTAAATTCTTACTTCAGCACGCCGATTTCTTTATAATATTTAGCAGCGCCGGCATGCAGCGGCAGGTTGGCAATACCAACAACAGCTTCTGCAGGCTTCAGGCCTTTCAGGTTTTTCTGGGACTGTCCCAGTTCGTCGATGTGTTCCCAGAAGGATTTGGTCAGCTGGTAAACGGTGTCTTCCTTCAGGTCGCCGCGGCAGAACATGACCATTTTAATCGCGGAGGTATTGACTGCGTCTTTCTGGTTCGGATAAGTACCTGCGGGAATCGTGTATTTAACATACCAGGGATATTTTTCCTGCAGTTTTTTAATGATATCGTCGCTGATATCGATCAGGCGGCAGTTCGCAGTAAGCGCCTGGGAAACAGCGGAAGCCGGTGCGCCGGACATGATCCATGCGCCGTCGATGGTGCCGTTCTGCAGCATATCCGCAGCGCCGCCGAAAGCAATGTATTCCGCTTTGATCTCGTCAGGGAATTTGATGCCTGCAGCCGTAAAGTGCGTCTGGCATTCGTTATAAACAGAAGAACCGGCAGAAGCTACGGCAAAATGTTTGCCCTTTACGCCTTCCAGCGAGGTAATGCCGGATTTATTTGTCACTACAACCTGGTTGGGATTCAGGTACAGGCCGGCAATAGCCTTCAGATCTTTATACGCATGATCCTTAAAGCTGTCTGTACCGTTCAGACACTGGTACGCATTGCTGCTGATTGCAATCGAGATCTGCGCTTCCCCTTCGGAAACCATGTTCAGATTGGCAATGCCGCCGGCAGATGCCTGGCTGGAAGCGCTGACGGAAGGAACCGTCTTGTTCCAATTATTGGTGATTGCAGCGCCCACTGCATACAGCGCACCGGAAGCGGATGCCGTCGGGAAGTTGATCTTCACTTTTTCCGTAGCAGCTGCGGGAGCTTTTTTCGGCGCCTCCGCCTTCTTATCTCCGCCGCCGCAGCCTGCCAATGCCCCTACCATCAGCATCGCAGCCAGAGATGCGCTGATCACGCGTTTCAGGGATTTTTTCATATGTTTTCTCCTCCTTCAAAATAAACATATTTTTAACCGGCGTCTTCATTTCCGCCGGCGAATAAACTGAATGATTCCTACTGCAACCAGGCAGGCCAGACCGATAAAATCGGTAAACATTCCCGGATACAGCATAGCCGGCGCTGCCGCGATCAGGATGATCCGCTCCGCCACATTGCATTTCTGCAGCAGCCAGCCCTCCAGGCCTGCCACCAGGGAAACCGTTCCGACAGAGGCAGTAAATACGGCCCACAGCGTAGCCGTCAGGGATGCTGTCTGATCCACACCGATCAGCAGGACCGGATTGTTCAGGAAAAAGAACGGGATAATAAACCCAATCAGGCCCAGGCGCACCGCCCAGATTCCGGTCTTCGTCTGGTCAGAACCGGCAATGCCGGAAGCTACATACGCACTCATGGCAACCGGCGGCGTAATGTTGGAAAGGCAGGCGTAAATCAGGCAGAACAGGTGCGACGTAATGGCCAGTACCCCGGCTTTGATCAGAACCGGAACCGCAACCGCCTGCACGATAACATACGCGGCA
>JAFTZZ010000253.1 GCA_017460905.1 Acidaminococcaceae bacterium
CCAATTTTGAAATGGAAGCGGCGACCCTGCTGACCCTTTGCAGCGTGCACGGGCTGCGGGCCGGCGCAATCTGCGGTGTGGTGGCCAAACGGACGGACAGCGAGGCGGTGGCGCCGGTCAAGGTGTATCAGACGGCTGAAAAGCGTTTCCAGAAGGTGGCCAAGCGGGCGCTGGAAAAGCTGATCAAGGCTGATAAGCAGTAAGCGACGAGTAAGCATACCGGCATGTTATAACATGGAAATAAGTTGCAGCAGGAGGAATGCTATGTTAGAGGTTGGAACCAAGGCGCCGGATTTCACGTTGCCGGACCAGGACGGAAACATGGTTTCGTTGAAGAGCTTTAAGGGACAGAAGGTTATTTTATATTTTTATCCGAAGGATAATACGCCGGGCTGCACCAAGCAGGCCTGCAATTTCGGGGAGCTGTTCCCCCAGATTCGGGAAAAGGGCGCGGTGGTGCTGGGGGTCAGCAAGGACAGCGTGGCTTCCCACAAGAAGTTTCAGCAGAAATACAATCTGCCTTTTACCCTGCTGTCGGATACGGAGCTGGCGGTGATTCAGGCCTACGGCGTGTGGCAGGAAAAGACCATGTACGGGAAAAAGACCATGGGCGTGGTGCGTTCCACGTATTTAATTGATGAAAAGGGTATCATCGTGAAGGCTTTCGGCAAGGTGAAGGCGGCGGAAAATCCGCAGCAGATGCTGAACGAGCTGTAAAATGGAGGCTTGACAATGGCGCGTGTCATTATTACATTATTAGATTCCTTCGGTATCGGCTCTGCCCATGATGCGGCAGCCTTTGGCGATGCGGGTTCCGATACCCTGGGGCACATTGCGGCCTGGATGGCGGCCAACCGGAAGAACGCGGACGGTTCGCCCCGCTGTCTGGCGCTGCCGAATCTGGCGGCTCTGGGACTGGAAACGGCCCATAAGCTGAGTACGGGCGTGGATCTGGCGTATCCCCTTTCCGGGGAACCCCTGCGGGACGACGTGCTGGACGGCGGCCGGGTGCAGGCGGCGTATACCTGCGCCGAAGAGGTGAGCAAGGGAAAGGATACCCTCAGCGGGCACTGGGAGATCGCCGGTGTGCCGGTGGATTTTGACTGGGGCTATTTTCCGGATCAGCCCAAGTGCTTCCCCCAGGCACTGGTGGACGCGATTATTAAGGAGGGAAACCTGCCGGGCGTGCTGGGCGAAAAGCTGGCCAGCGGTACGGTGATCATTCAGGAGCTGGGCGAGGAGCATAGGAAGACGGGCAAGCCCATCATTTATTCTTCTGCCGACAGTGTGCTGCAGATCGCCTGTCACGAGGAAACCTTCGGCTTGGAACGGCTCTATGAGCTGTGCAAACTGAGCTTTGAGCTGGTAAAGCCCTATAAGATTGCCCGGGTCATTGCCCGTCCCTTTGTGGGGAACAGGGCGGGCGCCTTTGAGCGGGTGGCGGCCCACCGTCACGATTACGCGGTGCCGGCCCATGAGGCTACCCTGCTGGATAACCTGGTGGCGGCTGGCGGCAGTGTGTATGCGGTTGGCAAGATTGCGGACATCTTTGCCCACCGGGGCATTACGAAGCATTATCCCGCGGCGGGGCTGGACCGGATTTTTGACGCCACCCTGCTGGCGGTGAAGGACGCCCCGGACCAGACGCTGGTGTTCAGCAATTTTGTGGATTTCGATTCGTCCTTCGGCCACCGCCGGGACCCGCTGGGCTACGGGGAAGGGCTGGAGTATTATGATGGCAGGCTGCCGGAACTCTTGGCGCTGCTGCAGCCGGAGGATGTGCTGCTGGTTACGGCGGACCATGGCTGCGATCCCACCTGGAAGGGGACGGATCATACCCGGGAAAAGATTCCGGTATTGCTGTATGGCAGCCATGTGAAGCCGCAGCAGATTCCGCCTTTCCGCATTTTCAGCGATATCGGGCAGACACTGGCCGCTCATTTGAAAGTGAAGCCCCTGGGGCACGGGACGGCAGCGGATATCTGGAAGTGACAAGAATTAGACATAAATGGTTTGTAAAATATGCGCAGAATGGAGGTGAGGGAAAATGAAAAAGATGTTTTTGCTGCTGGTCATGGTGCTGGCGTTTTGCAGCGGGGTGTTAGGGAACGGTTCCGCCTTAGAAAACGCGCCGCTGTTTGGCGTGCAGAAGGCGTATGCCTTTGAGACGAAGCCGGTGAATTTTGTGGTCATTGACCGCACCCGCAGTGTGACTAATGCGGATATGCGGGGTTGGACCCAGATGGTGAAGATGGATTATCATTTTCCGTATCACAGGATCCAGGAGGATAATACCAAAGCAAATGCCGCTGTGGACGAAATGTTTGCCAAAAATGTGAAGCCGGATAAGGAAGCGCTGGCAGAAGCGGCGAAGCAGGCGGAATGTTCCGCGCTGGTGGTGCTGGTGGTACACAGGATGGACGAATATCTGGTGCATAGTTCTTCTCCTTTTGATTTTGATCATGAAACCTATGTAAAAACTTTTGCCTTTGCGGATATGTATGCCTATAACAGCGACGGCAACAAGTTCATCCGCCGTTTCCTGCGGGAAGCGGACCTGCAGCCGCTGGGGCTGGAGGAGCATCCGTCTGACACGATTAAATGGACGTTAGGCAATCTGTTAAATAAAATGGAAGGAAAACCGCAGATTTAAAAGTATGTTTGATTTTGCGGAAAGAGTAGACAAGGTATGCCAAAACCGGAAGATATTAAAGTGATCATGGAACGCCGTCCTGCCTGGGAGTTTTTGCAGAAGCTGCCCCGGGAGATGTTCGGGTTTACCTTTCAGGAGGGCGGCCAGCTGAAGGGGCACGAGTTTGTCCTGTGTTCCTATGAGAATGAAACGTGGCGCCGTCGGCTGGAACTGGTTTATACGAAGGAAACCTTTGATTATGTGCCGATCCGGCAGGTGGGTCTGCACCGGTACCGGGATCTGCGTTACATCACCAGAGACAAGGACGTGTTTGCCGCGACGATGAGCGAGGTGCTGCCCCGGCTGCTGGAAGAAATTACGCCGACCTATATCCCTAAGTCCCGCCACATGCTGGAGGAGAAAGGAATCTTGCAGTGGCATTTCCCGGACACGCTGCCGGAGCGGATCGGCAGATTTGTAAAATACATTACGCCGCAGTATCCGCTGGATTTTATCAATAATTCGACGGTGATCCTGGATTATGCGGACTTTTCGGCAGGCGATGAGCTGGTGTTTCTGTATAACCGGGTACGCAATGAGTTTTTTGCGGAAAGCAAGACCCGGTTTTTCCCGAATACGATCCACGATTTTGACGCGGTCAGCCTGGAAGAGCTGGAGACGCTGCTTTCCGAAAAACTAGAGGCGTATCTGTTGGCGATGTAAAAGAAAAAAGCTTGACAGTAACGCAGAAATAACCTATACTATTAATGCTTGATGAAAAACGGCCCGGTGGTTCAGTTGGTTAGAATGCCGCCCTGTCACGGCGGAGGTCACGAGTTCGAGTCTCGTCCGGGTCGCCATTTGCCTCGGTAGCTCAGTTGGTAGAGCAAGGGACTGAAAATCCCTGTGTCCACAGTTCGATTCTGTGCTGAGGCACCAAGCTGCGGAAATAGCTCAGTTGGTAGAGCACAACCTTGCCAAGGTTGGGGTCGCGAGTTCGAGTCTCGTTTTCCGCTCCATTGTTAATAAAGGAAGAAATTCCTTTAGCATTTATGTCTGGCGACATAGCCAAGCGGTAAGGCAGAGGTCTGCAAAACCTTTATCCCCGGTTCGATTCCGGGTGTCGCCTCCATAATTTCTGCCGAGGTGGCGGAACTGGCAGACGCACGGGACTTAAAATCCCGCGGGTAGAGATACCCGTACCGGTTCGATTCCGGTCCCCGGCACCAGCAAATGTTGCCTGTCCTTACTAAAAGGGCAGGTTTATTTTGTTTACGGAACCCGTTTCAGCAACGTTTCTTTTCAGCCTCACTTCCCGCGGAGTGAGGTTTTTGTTGTATGCCGCATATTTAATATGATATAATAATATAGTTATCATGGAGTAGTTTGCGTTCCTTTCAGAGTAAGACGATTCGCTGTATCAACATTTCCAAAAATATGGAGGTTGGATCAATGCAAAAGACCCCAAACTGGCTGGCAGGAGAACAGTATTTACGCGTAAATGCGCCGGAGCTGGCGCCGTTTATGGAGCAGTACGGCCATTGCAATATGAAACCGGATTGCCAGGAGCGTTATTTCGAAGTGCTGCTGACAGGCATTGCGGCCCAGCAGCTGCCGCCGGAAGTGAGCCGGAAGATCATGGATCAGCTGCGGCGCCTGGCCGGAAACCCCGTAACACCGGAAAAGCTGCTTTCGCTGACCGACGAGACCATCGTCACCTGCGGCCTGACTGCCATTAAAATTACGTATATGAAAGAGTTTGCCCGTCTGGTCATGGACCATACCGTTGATTTTTCCCTCTTTGCAGAGATGACCGATGCGCAGATCGTGAAGCTGCTGAAAACGGTAAAAGGGCTGGGGCAGTGGACTATCGAGATGTTCATGCTGTTGTCTCTCTGCCGCCCGGATGTGCTGCCCGGGGACGATTTCCTGCTGAAAAAGGAAGTGAAGCTGTTATTCGCCCTGGACGAGATTCCCAAACGCGGGCAGCTGAACAAGCTGATGGAGCCTTGGCGCCCCTGGCGGAGCCTGGCGGTATGGTATCTGTGGCAGCACAGCGCGGATATTAAGAAAAAATAAGAATTTGTACGTCTGAGCTTGCCAGACTGATGCCGCCTTCATAGCGCTCAGCTAACGCTTCGGTGCCTGGTTGTCGCCTGCGCTGTCCTGGCAATGTTTTGAACAATTGCGTGACTGTAGGAACAGCATTTTCTTTTCTTCCTCGCGCCTTGCAGGAGCGCTTCGCTTATTCAGGTGGTATCAGCTCTGGCAAGTATATTCGTGCAAAATTAAACTCCAATTTTCAGTTATATAATAACCGAGGTATAAACATGAACGATATATTCGAACAGATTAAAATACTCCCCCAGGTCAGGGAAAATTTAAAAAAGATGGGCATTAAGAACCCGATGCCTGTACAGCAGCAGGCGATTCCGGCCCTGCTGAAGGGGCGTGATGTGTTGGCCCGGGCCCAGACCGGAACGGGCAAGACACTGGCCTTTCTGATTCCGCTGGCGCAGAAGCTCGATCCTGCCAAAAGCTATGTGCAGGCGCTGGTCATCACACCGACGCGGGAACTGGCCCAGCAGACCAATGAGGTCATGAAGCAGGTCCTGGAAGGACTGGAAATCAAAACGCTGGCAGTGACCGGCGGGCGGGATTTTGAGACCCAGAAGAATAAGCTGGCGGGCAAGGCGCAGGTGCTGATCGGCACGCCGGGCCGCCTGCTGGATCATATCGGCAAGGGCAATACGGATTTAGGCGGCGTCAGCTTCCTGGTGCTGGACGAAGTAGATGAGATGCTGGCCCAGGGCTTTATGGACGACGCGCTGAAGTTGATTTCCATGACCAATCCGGAGCGGCAGACTATGCTGTGTTCCGCTACCGTTTCGGAGGAGATCAATAAACTGGGACGCAGCCTGACGACGAATTGCCAGGTAATCGACATTGCGCCGGAAGAAACGGTGGTCAAGGCAATTAAGCAGATTTGTATCAAGACGACGGAAGAAGGCAAACCGGAAACACTGATGCACCTTATTGACCGGCTGAACCCCTATCTGATGCTGGTGTTCTGTATCAGCAAGGAACGGGCGAAAGAGGTCGACGAATTTTTAGGCGAGCATGGGTATAACGCGGCGGTCCTGACCGGCGACATGAGCGCGGCGAAGCGCAAGACGGTGATGAAGCAGTTCCGGGAAGCCAAACTGCAGATTCTGGCGGCCAGCGATATTGCAGCCCGCGGTCTGGACGTGGAGGGCGTGACACATGTCATCAACTATGATGTGCCCCACGACGCCAGCTGGTACGTGCACCGGGTCGGGCGCACAGGCCGGGCGGGGAAGGACGGTATCGCCATAACCCTGTATACGCCGGAAGAGGTGCGCTGGCTTCACAATGTGGAAACCAAACTGGGCGTTACGTTGGAAAAGCAGACGGCGGACGGGCGGACGATCGTGCGCCGGACCCGCATCGCGGCAACGAAAAAGCAGGCGGCCGCGCCCAAATCCAGAGGCCGTAATTCCGTAGCCGATAAACGCCATGCGCCCAAGACCGGATCCAACCGGCGGCAGATTAGCCGTCAGGCGGCGCGGGAAGCGTCTATGGCGCAAAAAGAAAAGGCAAAGAAAGCGGCGGCAAAACGCAAATAGGAATTTATAATAGGATTTTGAGTGTGAGGAACGGGGCCATTTGAATAAGCGAAGCGCTCCCACAGGGCGCGAGGAATTGTTCATTAAAGAAGGCCTGGCAGACCAGACGACAATACTTTAACATTGCGCTACGCAACGCGGATCACGCCCGAGCGTTCGCTGAGCGCTATGAAAATGGCACCGTTCCGGCCAGTTAAACTTCAATTTTTTCGATACAGGTGATCAATTTTGTTTTTGAAATCAGTGACAGCGTTTGGGTTCAAATCCTTCGCCGACCGCACCGCACTGGACTTCGGCGCGGGCATTACGGCGGTGGTGGGACCCAACGGTTCAGGTAAAAGTAATATTTCCGATGCAGTGCGCTGGGTCCTCGGTGAACAGAGCGCGAAATACCTGCGCGGCAGCAAAATGGAAGATATTATTTTTTCAGGCACCAGCAAACGGCGCCCGTTAGGCGTCGCCGAGGTTACGCTGGTGTTCGATAACCGGGACCACAGCCTGCCCCTGGATTTTGACGAAGTGAGTATCACCCGACGGCTGTACCGTTCCGGGGACAGCGACTATCAGATCAACAAAAAGAACTGCCGCCTGAAGGATATCCTGGATCTGCTGGCAGATACGGGCATGGGCAAGGGCGCCATGTTCCTGATCGGGCAGAATAAGATCGATGAAATACTGAACAGCCGGCCGGAAGACCGGCGTTCCATATTTGAAGAAGCGGCCGGCATCGCCCGGTTCCGCATGCGCAAAAAAGAGGCGGCCCGGCGGCTGGACGATACGGCCAACAACCTGACCCGTATCAATGATATCAAAAGCGAAGTGGAAAGCCGGGTGGAACCGCTGCGCGCGGAAGCGGAGCGGACGACGCGTTACAACGAACTGAACGGGAAGCTGCGTATTTGTAAGCTGACCCAGTTCGTGCAGAAGGTAGAGAATATCGAGAACGCCCGCGCGAAGCTGCAGCAGGAACAGAAAACGGTGAACCGTATCTTTTTGGAAAAGAGCACGGAGGTAAGCCGGCAGGAAGCCTTGCTAACCGGACTGCAACAGGAACTGGACGCGCTGAACGACCAGGTGTCCCACATGCAGGCGGGCATTACGGAAAAGGAAAAAGCGCTGGAAGCCGTCAAGGGCGAAGATGCCGTACTGGACGAGCGCATCGGGCAGAGCCTGCGGCAGCAGGAAAACCTGGAGAAGCGCAACCGGAAGCTGCAGGAACAGATTGACCAGTGGACGGCGCAGCTGGATGCGCTGGCCCGTGAATTCGATGTGCTGGAAGCCAAAAAGAATGAAGCGGCAGAGCTGGTAAGCAGGTTGGAAAAGCAGCAGGCAGAACGGCTGCAGTCGCAAAAGGAAAACGAAGCGAAGATTCAGGAGCTGACTGACAGCAACTTTGAAGATATGCGCAAAATGGTAGAGCTGCGCAACGAGATCCGCATGCTGGAAACGGCGCAGGAGCAGCGCATGAACCGGCGCAACCGCCTGAAAGCCGAAGTGGAAGCGGCGGAACAGCGGGTCAGCGACCTGGCGGAAGAGCAGCGCACTGTCACCACGCGTAAAGGCGAACTGGAGCAGGACGTTGCCCGCTATATGAAAGAGGGCAGCGAGCAGGCGGGAAAGCTGGCGGAACGCCGGAACGTGCTTCAGTCGGTGGAAAGAAAATATAATGAATGCCAGAACCGCATTGCCTCGGCGGAATCCCGGCTGCGTCTGCTGCAGGATATGCAGCAGTCCCTGGAAGGGTTCGGTTCCGGCGTAAAAGCCGTCATGCAGAGCCGGGAAAGCTGGCGTGACGAAGTGATCGGGCCGGCGGCGGCGCTGCTGTCTGCCGATCCGGAATATGTGACTGCCATAGAGACCGCGTTAGGCGCCGGCGCCCAGAATCTGGTCATCGGGTCTGCGGAAGCGGCCAAGCAGGCAATCCGTTATTTAAAAGAGCGGCGCGCAGGACGGGCTACCTTCCTGCCGCTGGATACAATTCAGGAGCCGGTCCTGAAACCGGAGGAAAAAGCGCTGGCAAAGCTGCCGGGCATGCGCGGCTTTGCGGCGGACCTGCTGCAATGTGAGGCGCAGGTGAGACCGGCAGTGCGTTTTCTGATCGGCCGTGTCCTGGTTGCGGAAACGATGGATTTTGCCCTGGCGGCAGCGAAAAAGAGCGGCTTCCGGGTTCGCGTCGTGA
>JAFTZZ010000254.1 GCA_017460905.1 Acidaminococcaceae bacterium
GGAGGGAGCCGAATGAAGGTTGAGGTCATTACGACCGGTACGGAGCTTCTGCTGGGAGAAATCATAAATACGAACTTTACCTATCTGGCGCAGGAATTAAATGCCCGCGGTTTTGATGTGTTATACCAGACAACAGTGGGAGATAATCCGGAGCGGCTGGAAGCAGTGCTGAACATTGCGGCGGAGCGCGCGGATCTTGTGATCACCAGCGGAGGGCTTGGCCCGACCCGCGGTGATATTACGAAAGAATTAGTGGCAAAATATTGCGGTGCGGAATTATATATGAATCTGGAAGTCTGGAACCATATCCATACCCTGTTGTCCAAACGCAACATCTGTATTGCGGATAATAATGACAAACAGGCCATGGTCCCCAGCGGCGCAATCGTATTGCACAATGCAGTCGGAACCGCGCCGGGGCTGGTGCTGGAACATGGGAAGACTACCTTTGTCATGCTGCCGGGACCGCCTTTTGAATTAAAATATGTCTGTCAGCATGAACTGTTTCCGTATCTGGAAAAACGGTTTGCCGGAAACGGGATCATTAAATCCCATACATTAAAACTGTATGGGATCGGCGAATCCAATGTGGCAGAGTTATTGGACGATATCATCATCCACCAGTCCAATCCTACGATTGCGCTGTATGCAAGGCACGGGGATATCCTGGTCCGTCTGACTGCCAAAGCAGATTCCGAAGCGGAAGCTGATGTGATGATTGCTGCCATGCAGAAACATGTTGAAAGTGTTATCGGTACGTATGTTTACGGTTATGACGAAGACACGCTTCCGGAAGCAGTGGGCAGGGAACTGATGGCACAGCAGAAGACCATTGCTTTTGCCGAATCCTGCACCGGCGGTCTGGTATCCAGTCTCATGACAGATGTACCGGGAAGCTCTGTCTACCTGAAAGGCTCTGTAGTCAGCTACACCAATGAAGTTAAAAACCAGGTAATCCATGTTAATAAAACGGTTTTGGATAAAAAAGGCGCAGTCAGCGAAGAGGTGGCTCTGGAAATGGCAAGGGGAGTCCGGGAGGTAATCGGCTCGGATCTTGCGGTCAGCGTTACCGGACTGGCCGGACCCGGCGGCGGTACCCGCAGGAAACCGGTAGGCCTTGTATATATTGCCGTTGCAGATGAAAACGGCGATGCATGCCGGAAGTTTAATTTTTCCGGTGCCCGGACGCAGATCAAACTCCGGGCTGCTATGGCTGCGTTAGGTATGGCGCTTGACCGGCTGAAAAGCAGTATGAAAAAAGAAGAAAAATTGGAGGAATACAGTAATGACCACGATGCAGACAGATAATTTTGGAGAATTAGTGCTTGAGAAGCGTATTGTCGCTGCCTTAAAGGAGATGGGATTTGAGGAGCCGTCGCCGATCCAGCAGCAGGCAATCCCTCTGTTATTGGAAGGAAAGGATATCATCGGGCAGGCCCAGACCGGTACCGGCAAAACGGCTGCCTTTGGCATTCCCATCATCCAGGGCATTGAGGATCACCGTCATATCCAGGCACTGGTCATGAGTCCTACAAGGGAACTGGCGATCCAGGTCGCGGAAGAAATCGGCAGTATCGGCCGCAATAAACGGATTAAGGTTGTCCCGGTCTATGGCGGACAGCCGATAGACCGTCAGATCCGCGCCTTAAAAAGCGGCGTGCAGATCGTCATCGGCACACCGGGCCGTCTGCTGGACCACATCCGCAGAGGAACTATCAAACTGAATCATGTCCGTTATCTGGTACTGGATGAAGCGGATGAAATGCTGGATATGGGCTTCATTGAAGATATGGAAGAAATTATGGCCAATGTGCCCCCGGAACGGCAGACCATGCTATTTTCGGCCACCATGCCCCGGCCTATCCTGAGCCTGACCAAGAAATACATGCGCGCTCCCCAGATGGTGACTGTCAGCAAAGAGGATATTACCGTTCCGCTGATTGACCAGTATTATTTTGAGACCCGCGACAAGATTGAAGGGATTTCCCGTCTGCTGGATGCAGGTCTGGAAGGCAAGTCTATTATTTTCTGCCGTACCAAACGGGGCGTCGATGAACTGGCAAATTCGCTGGGCAGCCGCGGTTATATTGCGGAAGGCCTGCACGGGGACCTGAGCCAGACCCAGCGTGACCGTGTCATGAAAAAGTTTAGGGAGGGACGGCTGGACATTCTGATTGCTACGGATGTTGCTGCCCGCGGTCTGGATATCGACAATGTGCAATATGTAATCAATTTTGATATCCCGCAGGATCCGGAAAGTTACGTGCACCGCATCGGACGTACCGGAAGGGCAGGAAACACCGGTGTGGCGCTGACCTTTATCCTGCCTCGTGAATTCCGGCAGATGAAGCTGATCGAACGGATTGCCAAAACCCGTATCCGCCGGCGTGAGCTGCCGACTACCAGCGACGTCATGGAACACCAGCGGGAGCAGATTATTTCCAAGATGCAGTCGCTGTTGGAAATCGGCAATTATGCGGACTATATGCCTGTCGTTTCCTCGCTGTCCAAGGAATATGAACTGGAAGAAATCGCCGCTGCGGCCCTGAAGCTGATGCAGGAGGGGAACAGGGCGCTGGAGATACATGAGGAAAATAATACGATCAGCGATCTGACTGCTCCGGGGCTTGCCAACACCGGCGGCCGCCCGGGCATGGTCCGTTTCTTCCTGAATGTCGGCCGCAGCCAGAAGGTCACCGTGCCCGAGTTAGTACGGACGATTGCCAAAGAAGCAGATATTCCGGCCCGTTCCATTGGCCTTATCAATATTTTTGACAAATTTTCCTTTGTGGAGGTTCCCGAACAGTTTGCGGAACGGGTGATGGCGGTTATGCATAAAAACAGCATTCGCGGATATAAGGTCAATATGGAGCCGGCCCGTACAAAAAATTAAAAAAATTTTCAGTCAGATATTGAATTTTGCAAGATATATATTTATAATACAGTTTGCAGTGTTACATTACTTACAGTTTAGTAAATATGATGACTATCAGGGAAATGCCGCAGTGCGAGAAGTTTTCGTGTGGCGGCTTTCACTTTGTATACACTTTTAAGGAGAGCTTTTTATGCCGGAAGTCCTGGGAAAAACAGACGGATTAAAAAATAATATTTTGGCTGAACTGATGCAGCTGTATGATTTGAAGGTGCCTCCCTGGCAGCTGGTGTCTCCGGAAATTGCCGTCCGTATGGCAAAGATCACGACCGCTGTCAACAGGGAAGTCAACATTTTTTTGGACCGAAAAGGAAATGTACTGAACGTTTCCATTGGTGACAGCAATACGGTTTCACTTCCGGAACTGCCCGGAAGGCGGGGCGCAGGAAGACTGAGCGGTATTCGCTGTATTCATATGCATCCCGGGGGGAATCCGCAGATGAGCGGCATTGACCATTCCGCTCTGCGTATCCATAAATACGATTTGATGGCTGCCATCGGTGTCAATGACGAAAAGCCGGAGGAATCCGTGCTGAATTTTGCAATCATAACAGGCAAAGATTCGTACGGGCAATATACGGTTCAGGAATACGGTGTCCTGCAATTAGACGCGCTGGAAACCATTTTCCTTCCGAATATTATCAGCTCTGCGGAAAAATTGCTATCCCTGACAGATGATACGATGGGCACAGCGGCGCAGCGTCCGGAACAGACAATGTTGGTCAGTCTTGAGTACGGCAAACAGGACCGGCTTTGGACCAGTGAAGATTCTCTGGAAGAGCTGCGGCAGCTGGCGGAAACAGCCGGAGCGGAAGTAAAGGCAAAGTTCCTGCAGAAACGGCCGAAGCCGGACCCTGGATATTTTATTGGTCGCGGCAAGGTACGGGATCTTGCGTTATTTGCGCAGCAGGAAGATATTGACCTGTGCATTTTTGATGAAGAGCTGTCTCCTGCGCAGCAGCGCAACCTGGAACAGGCGCTGGGAATCAAGGTGCTGGACCGGACTGCTTTGATCCTTGACATATTTGCCCAGCGTGCGCAGACGAACGAAGGCAAACTGCAGGTCGAACTGGCCCAACTGCAATATACGCTGCCGCGTATTATGGGACAGGGGCTCTCTTTATCCCGCCTGGGCGGCGGTATTGGTACGAGGGGTCCCGGTGAAACCAAGCTGGAAACGGACCGGCGTATGATCCGCGACCGTATCGCCTATATTAAAGGCTGTATAGACAAAGTACAGAATGTACGCAAGCTGCACCGTGCCAAACGCAACAAAAACCAGGTACCGTCTGTCAGTCTGGTGGGGTATACGAACGCCGGAAAGTCTACGTTGCTGAACGCGCTGACCAATGCAGATGTCTATGCCCAGGACCAGCTGTTTGCGACGCTGGATCCTACAACACGCCAGCTGGCGCTTCCGGATAAACGGCAGGCGATTCTGACGGATACGGTCGGTTTTATACAGCGGCTTCCGCATCAGCTGATAGCAGCATTTAAATCGACGTTGGAGGAAACGCTGGACGCTGACCTGCTGGTCCATGTCATCGATGTGAGCCATCCTCTTTACAAAGAACAGAGCGAGGCTGTCTATCGCGTGCTGCAGGAAGTTGGGGCAGAGGATAAGCCGGTATTCAGCGTGTTTAATAAAATTGATAAATTGCCGGAAGACAGCGGCCTTTTAACACAGTTAAAAGAAATTCCGGAAAGCATCTGCATATCTGCCAAAAAGAAAATCGGACTGGAAGAATTGTTGGAGATTATTGCAGAGCATTTAAAATTAAAATCGGCAGAGGTTACATTATTAATTCCTTACAGTGATTCCGGTATGGCTGCCAGATTATTTGATACCGGTACCGTATTGTCACAGGATTATGAAGCGGACGGTATAAAAATGAAGGTAAGGATGCAAACCGATGAAATGAATCGGTGGGAAAAATTTATGATCAAGGGTGAATGTTAATTTATGAATATGATAAAAACAGATTTTGAAGCAGTTTTTGATTATGCAAGGAGGGCGGTTGCAAAACAGAGTCATTACTACGATGTAATTGCATTGAAGAATACCAAAAAAGTGATTACTGCATTTCGCCACCATCATGTTTCTGATTATTATATGAAACCGACTACGGGTTATGCCTATAATGATGTTGGCAGGGAAAAGCTGGATGATATCTATGCGGAGATTTTTGGAACAGAAGCGGCATTGGTCCGTTCGCAGTTTGTTTCGGGAACCCATGCGCTGGCAGTTGCCATGCTGGGCAATCTCCGGCCCGGCGATGAAGTGATCGGCGCGACCGGCATGCCGTATGATACCATGCAGACGATTATCGGTTATCCGGTGAAGACACCGGGCTCACTCGTTGATTCCGGCATCATATATAAAGAGATTCCCATGACAGATACGTATGTCAATATCAATGCTGTTTGTAAAGCGATTACCGCTAAAACAAAAATGGTACATATCCAGCGTTCCTGCGGATACAGTGATGAACGCGGAACCTTGGATGTTGCCTCAATCGGACGCCTGATTACCGAGATTCATAAAATCCGCAGGGATATCATCTGCTTCGTTGACAATTGTTACGGTGAATTTACGGAAGAAAAAGAACCGACCGATGTAGGGGCAGATCTGATGGCCGGGTCCCTGATCAAAAACCTGGGCGGCGGTATTGCTCCCACCGGAGGCTATGTAGTTGGTAAAAAAGAACTGGTCTACAATGCTGCATGCCGCTTAACGGTTCCCGGGCTTGCAGGGGAAATGGGGGCAACACTGGGCGATACCGCCAGGGAGTTTTATCAGGGCTTGTTCATGGCGCCGCATGTTGTAATGCAAGCTATTAGAACTGCCGTTTATGCAGCTGCGGTTTTCCATAAATTGGGTTATAAAGTAAAACCCATGTATAATGAAATAAGACATGATATTATTCAGGCAATTACATTAAAAACGGCACAAAATCTGGAAAATTTCTGCGTGGCAATCCAGTTGAATTCACCGGTAGATGCACACGTAACCCCAGTACCTGACAATATTCCGGGATATCAGGATAAAATTATTATGGCTGCCGGCACCTTTGTTCAGGGAGCGTCAATAGAATTAAGTGCAGACGGGCCGATGCGGAAGCCCTATAATGCATTTATGCAGGGCGGATTAACATATGAGCATGGCCAAATGGCAATTAATGCAGCAGCAGAAATGATTGGGGAAGCACAGGCATGTAAGAAGAAAGCAATCGGGGACATCATTATTGATGGTGAAAAAGA
>JAFTZZ010000255.1 GCA_017460905.1 Acidaminococcaceae bacterium
CCCTGCAGGTCGACAGACTCTGCCGCCTGTTCAGCCAGGCGCTCCACAATCGTTTCCAGCGTACCGATCTCCCCGGCCGTTACCAGCCCCAGATGCCGGCTTTCCAGATTACATTCCGGCAGATGGGGAAAATACCCGTAAACTTTAACGCCAGTCTCTTTTTCAATAACATCCTTATAGAACAGGTACGTCATCTTTTTTACATTATTTAGAATAACGCCCTGAATATTACTGTCTTTACGAAATTCCTTAAATCCTTTGATGAGGGCAGCCATGGAAACTGCCGCGCCTTTCCCGTTGATGATCAGTACAACAGGCGCATTCACAGTCCGCGCCAGATCGTAGGCGCTGGCATCCGTCGTCTTACCCATGCCGTCATAAAAGCCCATGGCGCCTTCCAGAATTGCCACGTCACAATCCGCACTGTTCTTTGCCAGCAGGCGTTTGACATTATCGGTCCCTGTCAGAAACAGATCCAGGTTTCTGGATTTAGCGCCAATCACCCTGGTATGGAACATGGGATCGATATAATCAGGCCCGCTCTTAAAAGCGGCTACCCTGAATTTTTTGTCCAGCAGGGCGCGCAGAACAGCGCAGACCACCGTGGTCTTTCCGCTGCCGCTCTGGGGCGCTGCAAAAAGCAGCCGGGGTATCTCCCTGCAAACCATATCCGCCATACTCTCACCTGTTCCGTTAATCCGTTTCCTTGTTCTTCAGTGCCGTAATGATATAAATCGGGTTCTGCGCCATCATCAGATTGTATCTGCCCAGCTTCTTGTTGTAGGCAGATGCAATATTGACTACGTCAATTGCGTATTCCGGTTTTGCTTTATAGTATTCAACCACTGCGCAAAGGGTTTCCAGCGCAATCACGTTGATCACGATCCGGCACTCCGGATTACGGCTGTAGAGACTGTCCAGCATCTTCGCCATGTTGCCGCTGCTGCCGCCAATAAAGGCACAGTCCGGCACCGGCGTTTCTTCTATCTTTTCGGAAGCCTCTCCGGCGATGATTTCCATGTTGTCACAATGGAATCTTTCCTTGTTTAAACGCAGAAGCTCCAGCGCATCTTCTTTCATCTCAAAGGCATACAACTTCCCCAACGGAGCCTGTAACGCCAGCTCAACAGAACAGGAACCGGTTCCCGCCCCAATATCATAGATCACATCGTCCGGCTGCGGCTGCAGCTTGGAAATGGAAACCGCCCGGATTTCCTGCTTCGTCATCGGCGCCTTACCCCGCAGGAACAGGCTGTCGTCCAGTCCATGGACATTCCTTCGGATGGGTCCGCCGGCCTTATCATTCAGGATCATCATTACCGATAAAGACGGGAACTCGCCCTGGGCAATTGCCGCCGCCGTACCAGAAACGATCTTCTCTTCCGGATAGGAAAGATCCGAACCGACATGAACCTGTACTTCTCCCAGCCCCTGTTCACACAGCGCACGGCACAGGACCTGCGGTGAATTGTCGCCGCCGGTCAGGGAAAAGACTTTCCTGTTTTGCAGTACGGCGGAAATCAGATTCTGCTGCCGCCCGTGCATGCTGATGATCTTCGCGTCATCCCAGGACATCTGCAGTTTGGAAGCAAAATAAACTAAACTGCTGATACCGCAGTAGCGTTGCACATCACATTGCGGCAATTTTCCCGCAATGGTTTTGGCCAGGCTGAAAAAGCCGACGTCACCGGAGACCAGAATCCCCAACACGTCTTTTTCCGCATCTGCAGCGGCGGCAACCTCTGTCAGTTCTGCCAGCTTGATGGTCGGATACACTTTCTTGCCTTCCCCAAACTGCCCCACCATCCGCTTATCGCCTGCCAGGATCGTGCTTTCAGCAATCGCCTGCCGCGCAGCGCCAGTCAGCAGGTCAGGATTTCCCGGTCCGATTCCAATCACATTCACTTTCAGCATGGTCTTTCTCCTAATCACAATATGCACTGAATAGATAAACCTGCCATTCAGCTTAACTCTTTAAACGCTCATAAATAAAATTAACGTGTTCCAAACCGTTCCTTCAATTCGGCCAGGACCTGCTCCAGATTCTCGCCCGTCTCCGGATTCCGGTCAATCAGGATCAGCTGCGCGCCAACCTCAGCGGCAGCCTCCAGCTTATCCTCAAACCCGCCTGCCTTCCCGGAGTCCTTGGACACAATATATTTTGCCCCACAGCGCCTGAACATGGCTATGTTCAGATCCTTGGCAAAGGGTCCCTGCATACAGATGATCTGGGACGGTTTATAACCTAACGTCAATGCATTGTCCAGCGAATCCCGCAGCGGCAGGATACGGCAGGTGATCCGTTCTGCATAATCAGGCAGTCTGGTAAAATCAATCAGGTTTTTGCTGCCCGTAGTCAGAAAGACCGGGCCTTCCGTTCCGCTTAACACTTCGATTGCTTCCGGAAAATCCTTCACCAGGATACAGCCGGGATGCGGGCTGGCAGGACGCAGCATCCGTTTATACGGATAGCCTGTATGCTTGCAGGCTTTTTGTACGGTTTCCGTTACCACAAGCGCATACGGGTGCGTGGAATCCAGCACCAGCTCCGGCTGTACCTCCTGTAAAAAAAGACACATATCGTCAAAGGTCATCCGTTTAGTCTGCACATGGATATACGGATTATCAGGATACAAAGACGCACCGTATGCCGTAGCAACGGAGACATAGACATCTACCTGCATGGCAGCCAATGCGTCAGCGATTTTTCGTCCTTCTATGGTTCCGGCAATCAGCCAGACTTTTCGTTTCATAAATGATATCCCCGTGGCGTCACGATCCGTCCGTTGATGACCTTGCTCTGGGAGTTACCGATAATGACCGTGGAGAACATGTCAACATTTTCATCATCCCCTAATTCCTTCAGCGTGGTCAGTTCGTAGGATTCGCCTTCCCGTCCGATATTGTGCACAATACCGCAGGGAACATCGCCGCTCTGGTATTTCAGCATGATATTGCAGGCTTTTTTCAGATAATCGACGCGTTTATGGCTTCTGGGATTATAAATGGCAATACAGAAATCAGCCTGGGACGCGCAGTCCAGTCGTTTTTCGATTTTTTCCCAGGGAGTCAGCAGGTCGCTGAGGGAAATCAGGCAGAAATCGCAGATCAGCGGAGCACCCAGCAGCGCCGCGCCGGAGCAGGCAGCGGTTACACCGGGAATTACTTCAATATCGACC